>NZ_JOHB01000019.1:0-134529 GCF_000719605.1 Streptomyces sp. NRRL S-1813 | reverse complement strand
CCGGCCCGCCGTCGCGGTACCCAACGGGATGTCCGTACCGGCCCCCAGCCGCGTCAGCAGCGCCGCCAACCCCGCCTGAAGCACCATGAACAGCGTCGCACCACGCTCACGCGCCAGCGACTCAAGACGCCCATGGAGGCCGGCGGGCAGCTCGAAGCGGATGAGGCCGCCGGAGTGGGTGGGCTGCGGGGGACGCGGCCGGTCGGTGGGAAGCGCCAGCTCCTGCGGAAGGTCCTGGAGCGCCTCGGCCCAGAAATCCGCCTGCTGCCCACCCACCTCCGCCAGAAGCTCACGCTGCCACAGCGTGTAATCCGCGTACTGGACCGCCAGTGCCTCCCACACAGGAGCACTGCCGGTGAGGCGGGCGCGATAGGCGGCCGACAGATCGCGCAGCAATGGAGCTTCCGACCAGCCGTCGCTGGCGATGTGATGCAACGTCAACAGCAGTACGTGCTCCTCGTGTGCGGCCGTGAACAGCGAGACGCGCAAGGGAAGTTCGACCGCCAGGTCGAAGGGGGCGAACGCCGCGTCATGGAAGAGGGAGGCCAGCTCCTCGGCGGCACACGGCACCACCGCCACCTTCACCGTCGCGTGCTCCGGTGCCAGGATGTCCTGGAAAGGCTCGTCGTCGCGGACGGGGAAGACCGTGCGCAGCGCCTCATGGCGCCCGACCACATCGTTGACGGCGGACTGGAGGGCGTCCACGTCCACCGGGCCCCGCACCCGGAAGGCGAACGGTGCGTGGTAGGTCGGGCTTCGTTCGAGACGGTCCAGGAACCACAGCCGCTGCTGCGCGAACGACAGCGGCACCACCGCCGGCCGCGCCCGCGCGGTCACCGCCGGCCGGGCCGCGGTCCCCTCGGCGAGCAGATCCGCCAGCCCCGCCACGGTCGGCGAACCGAACAGTTCGCGGACGCCCAGCTCCACACACCGTCGGCACACCCAGCACCTGGGCGAACAGCTGACACAGCACCTCCTCCCGCGCCGACCGCGGACCACGCTCGCCCCTCCCGGCCCGTCCGGGGCCGTCCCCGGACGGGACTGTGGCGTCGGTCTGCTCCGCGACCGCGGGGCTCTGCGCTTGCCTCATGGTGCTCCTTCCTTGGAGACGGAGATGGGTCAGTTGCCGGCGGCGGGCTGCGGCGACAGATCGCGCCAGTGCTCCTCGATGTGGTCGAGGCAGGCCTGATATCCGTCGGCGCCCCGGGTCACCGTCCAGCCCTGCGGAGGTGCCAGGTGCGACGGCCAGAGGGAGTGCTGGTGGTGCTGGTTGACCAGGACGAGATAGGTGCCGTCGACGTCTTCGAAGGGGTGCGTGTGCGTCACGGGGAATGTCCTTTCAGGTGGCATGGTGCGGTGTGGGGCGGAGCGGGGCGCGCGAGGGGCCATGACGGCGGAGCGGACGGGTCCCGTCCGGCGGGCTCAGACTGCGACGTGTGATGCCGGTGCGGTGAGCGGTGCGATGTGGGTCGGCAGCTGCCGCCAGATCTCCGGGGTGTAGAAGTGCCCGCCGGGCAGGACATCGTGGCGGTACGCACCGCGTGCGACCCGGCGCCACTGGTTTCCGGCGTCCGGCTCGATGACGTCGTCGTCCGTCGCGGAGAGCATCTGGACGGGGACGCCCACCGTGGTCCCCGGTCGGCACCGGAACGTGTCACGGACCCGGATGTCCGCACGCATGAGCTCCACGGCCATCTCCTGGAGTCCCGGGTCCGCCAGGACGTGTTCGGGCATCAGGCCGTTGGTGCGCATCCAGTCCAGCAGCTCGCCGTCGGTGTCCTGGCGCGCCGGGAACATGTCCCGTGGAGTCAGTCCGCGGTCGGGTGCGTTGCACGAGGAGACGACCAGCGCCTCCGGTGCCGGGCCGGCCGCATCCTCGATCCGGGCCGCGACGTCGAAGGCCATCCATCCGCCCATGCTGTGGCCGAACAGGACGTACGGCCCGTCGGCCGCGGAGAGCACGGCGGCGGTGGCGTCCGCGGCGAGTTCCTCCCAGTCGGCCGCGTACGGCTCCAGGAAGCGCCCCTCCCGGCCGGGGTAGCAGATGGCGGACAGGGCCACCTCGGCGGGCAGGCTGTCGCTCCAGGAGTGGTACGGCCCGGTGCCGCCGCCGCAGAAGCCCAGGCAGACGAGCGTGCGCACGGTGTGGCGGTCCGGTGGTTTGATCGGGATGACGGTGGTGTCCTGAGGTCCGGCCATCGTGGCCCTCTCCCTGTCTGTGTGGAGGCTCGGTGGTGTCTCTTCGGCGTCTCTGTGACGTCTCTGTGGTGACGGATCGCGGTGTCCCCGCAGGCGACGCGGTGACACGGTGGCGCGCGGTGTTCGCGGTGGCCGCCGGAGGATGCCGGCCCGTCAGCGGTCGGCGCGCAGGCTCTCGACGTGCCGTGCCAGATCCCTCAGCCGCGGATGGCGGTAGACCTCACGGGCCGACATGGCGACCCCCAACTGCTTCTTCAGCCGGGCCACGACACGCAGGGCGATCAGCGAATGGCCACCCATGGCGAAGAAGTCGTCGTCGGCCCGGATGTGCTCACGGCCGAGGACCTCGGACCATACGGCCGCGATCAGCGTCTCGGCCTCGCCCTCGGGAGCGCTGTCCGGGGCCGCCGAGGCCGGTTCGGGCGCGGGCAGGGCGGCGAGGTCGACCTTGCCGTTCACGGTCAGCGGCATCGCGTCGAGTGCGAGGTAGGCGGTCGGGAGCATGAACTGCGGCAGGACGGCGGCCAGATGCGCGCGGAGCGTCCCGGGAGTGGGGGTGCCGGTGGCAGGCGTGTCGCCCGCGGCACCACTCGCCGCAACGTAGTACGCGGCGAGCTGTTCACCGGCGGCCGTGCCCCTGTGCAGCGTGACCACGGCGGCCGCCACGCCCGGATGGGTGGTCAGCGCGGCCTCGATGTCGCCCAACTCCACCCGGTATCCGCGGAGTTTGACCTGACGGTCGCTGCGTCCCCGGTATTCCAGGGAGTTGTCGGGGCGCCGGCGCACCAGGTCTCCGGTGCGGTACATCCGCGTGCCGTCGGCGGCGAACGGGTCGGCGACGAACCGCATGGCGGTGAGCGCGGGCCGGTTCACATAGCCGACGGCCAGCTGCCGTCCGGCGAGGTAGAGCTCGCCCTCCTCGCCGGACGGCACCGGCCGCAGCGCGGCGTCGAGGACGTGGCACCGTACTCCCGGCAGGGGACGTCCGATGTGCGGAGCGGAGTCCTCGATCCGGGCAGCGGTGGCGTCCACCGTGCACTCGGTGGGGCCGTAGAGATTGACCGCTTCGAGACGCCGGGCGTCGTGTGCGGCCGCCAGCTCCCGCCAGGTGCCCTCCGGTACCGGCTCGCCGCCCATGAACAGCCGGAGCGGTCGTCCCTCGGTGGAGCGTACGAGCAGGTCGTCGCGGAGCAGCGGCCAGTGCGACGGGGTCAGGTCGAGGTCGTGTACCCCGTGCTCGTCCAGGACTGCCCGCAGCAGGGCCGGGTCGGTGCGCTCCGCCTCCCCCAGGACGACCACGGTATCGCCCCGGCACACCCGTGCCCACTGCTGGACCGAGGCGTCGAAGGAGACGCTGGCGTTCCAGGCGACGACCCGGTGCCGCTGGTCGTAGAGGCCCGCCTCCTCCAGCCCGCCGACCAGTGCCGCCACCGCGCCCCGGGTGGTTTCGACGCCCTTCGGTACGCCCGTGGAGCCGGAGGTGTAGATCACGTACGCCGGGGCCTGAGCGGAGACCGGTACGGGCGGCGCCGGAGTGTGCTCCGGGGCCTCCGGATGGGGCACGACGGGAACGGGGCGGACACCTTCCGGCCACACCGGCGCGTCGCCTCCGCCGGTCAGCACCACGTCGATGCCCGCGTCGCGGACCATCGCATGCAGGCGTTCCTGTGGATATGCGGGGTCGAGCGGTACGTAAGCGGCGCCGGTCCGCCAGACGGCGAGCAGCGCGACGACGAGGTCGGTGCCCCGGGGCAGGCTGATCCCGATCCGCCGGCCGGGCGCGGCGCCGTGGCCGCCCAGCACTCCCGCCAACCGGGCGGTGCGCCGGTCGAGTTCGGCGAAGGTGAGCGCACCGTGATGGCTGACCGCGATCCGGTCCGGGGTCGCCGCGACGGCCTGCTGGAAGCGGGTCAGCAGATCGACGGCCTGGTCCGGTGCGGTGTGACGGGGGTCTTCGAGGAGTTCGGTCATGCTGCCCGCTCCTCTCCCGGGGCGGGCGGCACGGTGGGCCGGCAGCCCGCGAGGTCGACGGGTTCGCCCATCGCGACGACGATGCGGCGGTCGCCGCGGAAGGGGTCGCGGCCATGGGTGGCCAGCACGTTGTCGACGAGCAGCACATCGCCCGGCTGCCAGGTCTCGCGCACCGTCGCGCCCTCGTAGGCGGCGTTGATGGTGTCGAGTTCGTCGCGCGTCAGCGGCACGCCGTCGCCGAGGCCGGTCTCGAAGGGCAGCCCGTCCGGCCCGAATTCGTCGAGCAGTGCCTCCCTGATCTCCTCGTCCAGCGACCAGGAGTTCCAGAAGGCCATGTGGTTGAACCAGACCTCCTCCCCCGTCTGCGGATGCCGGATGATCCCGGGCCGCAGTTGCCGCGTACGCAGTCCGCCCGAGGCGTCCCATTCGCAGGAGATGAGGTTGTCCGCGCAGTACTTCTCGGCCCGCTCCCGGGTCTCGGCGGCGAACGCGGTGCGCCAGCCCAGGGAGATGTGCTCGGAGTAGTTGCGGGTCAGCAACCAGCCGGCCGAGCGCATCCGCTCGACGAGCGGGGAGGGTATCCGGCGGAGCACTTCGCGGCAGTCGGCGACCGGCGTCGCGCCGCCCTCCTCCGGCGCCGTCAGACAGGAGAACAGCAGCAGACCGGGGAAAGTCAGTGTGTAGCTGTTCTCGTTGTGCATACGGATCGGCTGGTTGGGCGGGAGGTCGGTGGAGGAGTAGACATCGTTCCCGTAGCTGCTGCGGGGGGTGGCCTTCTCACGGTAGGGAGTGCGGCGGGGCACCAGGACGTCGCGTACCTTCGCGAAGTCCTCGACGTCACGGACCGGGAGGCCCCGCAGGTACACCGCACCGTGCCGGTGCAGTGCCGTGCGCAGCTCCGCGTGGACCGAAGTCAGCCACTCACCTGCCTCGACGGCGTCGGCGAACCGGGGGACATGTGCCATCGCCGGCCTACCGGGTTCGAGGGTCCAGGCGGGGGGTCCAGCGGTGGCGGAGCGGGAAGAACTCATGGTTGTGCGCTGCCTCTCGTGTCGTTGTTGACGGATGTCCTCGGACGCTGATCGGGGAGGTCACCCCCATCCGGTGTCGTTCCGGATCCCGGACGGGTGGGGCATGTTCTGCGCGGGGCCGGAGAACGGGAACATGGAAGTCCTTTCACGTCATTCGGAAGGGGCGGACGGTTCCGCGGGGGAATCGGTGCGGTACGCCGAATCGGCGCCGGAGTCAGCTCGGTTCACCGGACGCGGCACGGTCCGTCCCGCGTCCTGCGCACAGGACGTGCTGCCGAAATGCGCTGCGGCATTGCTCCGGCCCCGGGTGCCGGTCGCAATTTCCGGCCGTGCCGACGCGCTTCACGTTGTCATCGGGAAAGGCGTGCACCAAGAGCGTCCGGGGATGGTGTTCATGCCTGTCGCATAAAGGAGAGGGGACAAAAGGGGCATCCGTGGTTGTGGGTCCGCAGCGGCCGGCGCCCGTCGGCGCGGCATGGACGAGCCCGAACGGACACGGCCGAGGGGCACGGCCGAGGGGCACGGCCGTCGTCCGGTCAGCTCGGTTCGGCCTCGCCCGTGGGCAGGTCGCGGCGGGAGCGGATCGGGGACCACAGCAGGATCAACGCCGCCAGCGGCATGCCTGCGGTCAGCAGCCACATCGTCGGCCGCACCCCCACCAACGTGCCGAGGCCACCGGCGAGGAGCGCGCCCAGCGGCAGGGTTCCATAGTTGAGGAACGCCGAGCAGGCAGTCACCCGGCCGAGCACACCGGAGGGGCAATACCCCTGGATGAAGCCTGCCTTGATGATGTTTCCCGCCACCACGCCGAGCGCGGCAGCACCGTAGCCGACGACGAAGAACGCCAGTCCGGCGCCGTCGCGGGTGAGCGCCATCAGCGGGGCGAGGGCAGGCACACCCAGCTCGAACAGCAGCAGGGCCCGAGCGGTGCCGAGCCGGGCCGCACCCCGGCGCACCAGCAGCGCGCCCAGGACGCCCCCTGCGCCGCCGAGCCCCACCAGCGCCCCCACCGCGCCGGAGGACAGGCCGATGTCCCGCACCAGGAAGACGACGAGCAGGGCCTGGCAGCCCCCCAGGGCGAGGTTCGAGGCGGCTCCGAAGAGGGTGAGGCTGCGCAGATACGGATCGTGGGCGACCAGCCGCACCCCCTCCCGTACGTCCCCGAGCAGCGGCGCGCGGCGCCCTGACCGGGAGGCCGCTGCCGGCGGCTCGCGGTGCCGGATGCGGCCTATGCACAGGAAGGAGACCAGGAAGGTCACCGCGTTCGTCAGCATGCCGTCAACTGCACCGGCGGCCTGTGCGATCAGGCCGCCGGATCCCACACCGGCGATCTGCGCCGCGGCGGCGCTTCCGTGCAGCTTCGCGTTGCCCTCGGCCTGGTCCGGGGCGCTGAGCAGGGTGGGGAGGTAGGCGGTGTACGCGGTCTGGAAGAAAACGGCTGCCGAGCCCACCAGCAGGGCGACCAGCAGCAGCTGACCGATGCCGAGCACACCGAACCATGCGGCAACCGGCACGCTCAGGAACAGTGCGCACGAGACGGCGTCGCAGACCAGCATGACCGTGCGGCGGCGCAGCCGGTCCACCCAGACTCCGGCGGGCAGCCCGATGACGAGCCAGGGCAGCCAGGTCGCGGCGTTGAGCAGGCTCACCGCGAAGGTTCCGGCATGCAGCACGGAGACGGCGGTCAGCGGCAGCAGCACACCCGTGACGGACACGCCGAACTTGCCCGCGGTCTCCCCGTACCACAGCTGCCGGAAGTCCCGGTGACGGCGTAACAGTCCGCCGCCCGCGCTGCACGCCGCCCGGTGCCCGGTCTTCACCGGCACGGGGAGGTGCCCGTCTGCTCCGAGGTGCCCGTCTGCTCCATGTTGACTGACTGTTGATCAAGCATGTCTAGCGTGCCTTCCGATCGGGGGATATCTCTGATGGGGCTGAGGGATGATGAATACGTCAGAACCACTGGGACGAATTGAGCTGAGCGAGGAAGCGGCGCGCGTATTCGGCTACGCCGCGCAGCGCGCCGTATGCGGCATCGAGGAACTCACCGCCGTGGGACTCGACAGTGCGGACGCGGAACGAGCGGTAAAGGAACTCGTGGAAATGCGATTACTCTGCCGCGCCGAAGGAGCGGCCGGCCGGTTGACCGTGGTGCCTCCCCGGACCGCCGCGGACCGGTTGCTGCGTCCCTTGGAACGCCATGTGCGGGAACGCTATGAGGAGATCGAGCGGCTCCGCGAGACGTTCGCCTCGCTGCTCCCTGCCTACGAGTCGGGGCGGGCGCGTCGTTCGGACGCCGAGCCGATCGAGCTGCTCACCGACCTGAGGACCGTCCAGGAGACCATCGACGAGTTGACGATCGGCGCCCGGCAGGAGGTGCTCACCGCCCAGCCGGGCGGTGCCCGTTCCGCCCGCGCGCTCCAGGAGGCGGATGAGCGGGACCGGCGGATGCTCACGCGTGGCGTCCAGATGCGCACCCTCTACCAGCATCCTGCCCGCTACGACCAGCCGACGGTCGACCACGTCCGGCGCGTGATGAACCTCGGAGCGGAGGTGCGGACGCGGACCGACGGCCTGTGCCGGCTGCTGGTCTTCGACCACCGCGTGGCCCTGCTGGGGCTGCGGGACGACCCGGAGGCGGCCCTGCTGGTGCGCGAGCCGCATGTCGTCCACTACATACGGGTGTTCTTCGACTGTCTGTGGCGCGATGCCTCGCTCTTCCCGGTCAGTTTCGACCCGGCCGCTGCCGTCCGGATCTCCGGCGAGATCCAGGAGTCGATCGTCGCCATGCTGTCGGAGGGGCTGGAGGACAAGTCGATCGCGCGGCGCCTGGGGATGTCCGTACGCAGCTGTCAGCGCCACGCCTCGGAAATCATGAAGGCGGTCGGTGCGAAGAGCCGGTTCCAGGCCGGGTATGCGCTCGGGCGGCTGCACGCCGCCGCGCGGGACCGGGAGTGAGCCGGGGGGCGCGCCCGCACCTCACCGGAGCCGGCCCAGGGCTCGTACGGGGAGGCCAGGATCCACACCGGCCAGTTCGCGTACGAGCCCGCCGAGGCCCTCGGCGTGCCGGGCTGCTTCCTCCGCCGTGTAGTTGGCCGGGTTCGCTTCCACGCACACGCTGGTGCCGGCGTGCTCGGAGTGCACATCGAAGTACAGGCCGAGGTCCGGGATGGGCCCGGTGACCAGTGTGCGCACCACGCCGGTGGCTGGTCCGAAGCACAGATCGCGGTCGAAGTTGACGATATTGACCACCGGTCCGACGCTGTGGTGCTCCGGGGCCGCGGCGAGCGTGCGCCGGAACTCCTCGTAGCGGTAACGGTGGTGGCGCAGCGCCTGCCCGATCTGACGGTCCGTCCGCCGGAAGGTGTCGGTCACCGACCGCTCCGGCTCCACGGGCACCCGGAACGGCAGGAGGTTCGCCATCGGGGCGACGACATTGCGGAGCAGGCGGGTGGGCCGGCTCGTCGCGGAACAGCCGAAGGTCACCTCGTCGGCGCCGGTGACCTGCCACAGATAGAGGGCGGCGGCGGTGATCAGGAAGCGCGCGGTGGACACCTCCAGCCGCTCGCTCCGGGCTTGGACTGCGTCGACCACCTGCCGTGGCAGATGGTGGCTGTACTGCAAGGTGACGGGTGCGGGTGGAGCGTCCGCCCGGAGCCGGCCGGTGGCCGGCCAGTCGAGGGCGACCTGCTCCCAGAATTCCCGGTCGGCTGCATGCAGCCGACCGGCCCGGTAGGCGCGGTCGTGCTCGACGGCGGCCGTGACCGGCGCGAAGGGGTTGGGTTCGCAGGGGGCACCGGTGTACATCGAGTGGTAGAGGGCCGCGGTCCTGCGGGCAACGGCGGCAGTTCCATGGCCGTCCGTGATGATGTGGTGGAAACAGCGGTACCAGAAGTGGCGGTCCCTCGATACCTTGATCAGGGCACCGGCCAGCAGAGAACCACAGGTCAGGTCGACCGGACGGGCCATCTCGACGCGCATCCAGGCCACCGCTTCCGCGTCGGGGTCGGGCCGCTCACTCATGTCGAGGACCTCGAAGGACCATTCCGCGGGCCCCAGTTCCTGGTAGGGCGTCCCGTCGGTGGCGACGAGGAAGCGTGCGCCGAGCGATCCTGCTTCGTCCACGGCGGTGCGGGCGGCGGCTTCGAGGAGCGTCGCGTCGACGGCGCCGGTGATTTCGTAGTAGTCACCCACGTTGTAGACCGGACTGCTCGGTTCGAGCACCTGCGATATCCAGATCTCCAGTTGCCCCGCGGTCAAAGGGGATTGCACGTTTCCGCTCCAGAGGTCTAGGGAACCGTTGTCCGCCCAGACTGGCAGCCGCGCCGGGCACCGCACAGGCCGTGCCGGGGGTGGTGTCTGCGCCAGTCGTGGACCCGAGGGGGCGCGGGCACCTCCCGCTCCGCGCCCCGAGGATCACGGGCGCATACTCGGGTGGTGAACATCGAGGACGCGGAACACGCTCGGCGCTGGTTGGAAACGCAAGGGGTGACCCAGGTCGGCAACGGGGTGTGGGCCGAGCACGGAGCGCCTGAGATATCACTGACACCGAACGAGGTGGCACACACCTGGACAAGTGCAGCGCTGCACGACCCCGACCTCGATGCGGCCGCCCGGCTGCGCCTCGCCTTCGGCCTTCTGGACTTGCTGGACGAGTACTGGGTGACGAGCGAGATCGGCTTCGCGCTCAAGGACGAAGAGGAACAGGACCCGCTGCCGGTTGGGGCGTTCTGGGGCGGCTACCGGCAACGGTTGGAGGCTGCCGAAGAGCCCGAGGCGGTGACCTACTCGCTCTGGGTCGACTGGTTCGAGGACCGGGCCACGGCGGAAGCCGCCTTCGCCGAGGTGCTGGGCAACGACTTTGCGGAGCTGTCTGCCCGTTCTCTGCTCTCCGAAGCAGCCGAGGGCCCGCTGTTCCGTCGCGCTCAGCGCGTTCTCGCAGCCTCCGGCCCCGTGCCCTGGCCGGTCAAACACGCCGCGTACCGAACGGCGGCAGCGGTCCCTGCGCTCCATACCGCGCTGCTCCAGGGCATCCTGCACAGCTATCACGATCTTTACGGAGACCTCGAACCCTGTGCGGCACTTGCTCTGTTGCGGCGGCTGGACCTTCCGCCCGGCACGGAACACCTCTCCGCGCTGTGCGCGGTTCTGGAGGCGGGCCACACGAATCACTACCTCGCCCCGAAGGCCTGGCAGTCCAGGCTCGGGCCCGTACAGCGGCTGATGCGAAGATTCCGCCGGATGGTCGCGCCCGGGACGCGCTGACCGAGTTTGCGTTCGGCCGGCGCGCGTCCTGAGGCAACGTCGAGGGCGAGGAAAGCGAAGGGACTAGTTCAAGGAGTGTGAGAAGGAAGCCCCTTCATGGCCTCGCCACGATGCACGATAACAGTCAGGCGGGGATCAGGTCGCGCAGATTTTCGGGCGTGAGGATCCGGGAATCCGGATGCAGACCCTCCGGGCGTTCCATACCTATGTAGGTGACCGGGCCCTCCGGGAGACTCTTGCCGTCCCACGGTGTCACGGTCGTGGCGCCGTCGGCCATCAGGCCGACGAGGTACCGAACCGTGAGGTAGTCGCGCTCGACGATGCCGCGCAGCAGCGTGGCGACCGACACCTGGTTTCCCTCGACCCGGTTGGCCTTCGGGGACCCCTTGAGATGCAGGTGCAGCCACTTGGCGCGCCAGCGGCCGTCGCTCCCGCGCAGGAATGCCAGCGGCAGCGCGACCCTGCCCGGACCACGCAGCTCCGACTTCAGCCGTACGGTGCGCGGTTCGAACGGACGGCCCTGCTGGGCGGCGTCGCGCAGCATGAAGCCGAAGAACGACTCCTCGACGTCTTCGAAGCCCTCCCCCGAGAAGACGTTCACCTGCGGGACGATGAACGTGCCGCGGACGGCGCCCATGCGCAGGTTGATGAACTCCGAGGCGCCCGCGGGTGCCTCGGTGATGTCGCCGGAGTGCTCGCCTTCGACTTCCGTCAGGGCGGTGTAGGACAGCCAGGAGAGGGTCGAGTAGTCGGCGTCGAGCATCAGCGCCGACAGGTCGTAGTCCGTGGTCCGCTGTGCCTGCTTCCAGTAGACGAAGAAGCGCAGCAGTTCGCCGTCGACCGGCGAGACCGAGCCGCGGGGCAGCACGCCGAGACCGGACGCGGCCGCCTTGCCGCTGAGGGGAAGCGCGACATCGAGGACGTCGGGGTCGATCAGCAGCCGGCCGGGCGCCGGCAGACGGCGGCTGATTTCGGCGTCCAGGGCGGAGATCAGCCGCTTGCGCCCTTCGGGCAGCACGGGCGGCCGGTCGTCGGAGGCGACCCAGGCACGGCCGAGGCGGTTGACGAAGACGCGGCGCTCGCCGGTCTCCTCGGGCCGGTTGTGGAGGTGTTCGCGCACCGACAGGACGACCCGGCCGGAGACCCGTGGGGCGACCTGCTCGGCAGCGGCCACGACAGCGCCGCGCTCCTCCTCGGTGAGGGCCATACGCAGCAGCCGGTCCAGGGCACGGAACAGTTTGCCGGGGGCGGACCTCAGGAGCTCCACGGCTCCGGTGATGTCATGCATCCCGAGCAGTTCCTCGACGCGGCTGTCGAAGGAGCGGGCCTGCCGCTCGCCCCGGGCCACGGCGAACACCGCGGCGGCGTGCGGCCATCGCGGGTACTCGTGCGGGTGGAGACGTTCGCCGAGGCGCTTGAACGGCTCGCGGTGCGCCTGCACGTCGGCGAGTTTGGCGGGGGCCGTGGCGACAAGCCCGTCGAGCGCCGCGAGCAGGGCGCGGCGGACCGGGCGCGAGAGGGCCCTGAAGCGGGTCGGTTCCTGGAGGGTCACGTCGCCGTCCGACAGCGCGCAGGCCAGGCGGAGCACGTCGGTGACGGTGTCCACCAGGAGGTCCGCGCCGACGCCCAGGCGGGCTTGGTTGATCAGGGCGCGGTTCTCGCGGATCGGGATCGCCTCGGGCTGCGGACCGTGTACGCAGTGTCCGGCGAGCACCCGCAGGTCCGCCAGGTCGTCAGCGCCCAGCGGGGTGGTGCTACCGGCCAGGGCCAGGTACAGGGCCGTGACCTCGTCGTCCAGAGGGCCGCCCGGATGCAGCACGGTCATACGGTCGCCCGCTGCCGCGATCAGTTCGTCGTGGGCGGCGAGCATCTCGGCATAGGTGTGGCGGTAGTTGCCGTAGGAAGGGAGGGTGAGCAGGTCCACCACACCGCTCCGGAGCTGGGAAACCGTCCGTTCACGGGAGGCGTCCTCGGCCAGCGCCTCGACGATGCACTGCATCCAGAAGGCGAACGTGTCGGGCACGTTGGCCGGGAAGTCGATGAAGTAGACGTTGTGCTGGACGTGGTCCCCGGTCATCTCGCGGACGGTACGCAGCGTGCGCACCGCGATGTCGACGACCACCCCGTCGGACAGCCCCGACAGACGCTCCAGCAGGTCCGCCGAGAGTTTGCAGCCCACCGACATCAGGGCGGCGTCGAACTGCCGCGCCGCGACGCCACCGTCCCCGGCGGGTCCTGAGGGTCCTGCGGGTCCTGCGGGTCCTGCGGGGAAGGGGAGGCGGTGGGTGTGCCGGATAATCAGTGATTCGAGACTGTGTCCCATTCCGGCATGATCCCAGAGCCACGGGGGCCGGCGCATATGGGTTTAGGGCGGCGGCCCCCGTGCCGTTTCACGACCGGGGTGCATCCGACGGTGTACGGACCGGCGGGGCCGGCTGGCCGTGTGCCCCAGGTCCTGTCAACAGGCCTCCGTGTCACCGCCCGTGGCCTCGGTGAGGAGCAGGGCGATGTCGTCGGCACGGTGGGAGGATCGCCGGGCGTGCCGCAGGAGCCGGTCGGCGAGGTCGTCCAGGGAGTCGGCACGGGTGTGGGCCAGGGACGTCCGCAGCCGGTCGATGCCCACGTCGATGTCGGTGCCGCGCTCCTCGACCAGACCGTCGGTGTAGAGGGCGAGGACGGAGCCGGGCGGGAGGTCGACCCGGGTCTGCGGATAGGCGCTGCTGTGGTCCACACCGAGAAGGGGGCCGACCTCCAGGGCGAGCACCTCGGTCGTCCCGTCGGGGTGGCGGAGCAGCGGCGGTGGGTGGCCGGCGCGGACGGCGTACGCGCGGTGGCCACCGGGTTCGAGGTGGAGGTAGCAGCAGCTGGCGAGGAGCCCGGCATCGAGGTCGATGAGGGTGTGGTTGGCGCCTGCCAGTACGTTGCCGGGCGAGTGGCCGACCGCCGCGAAGGCCCGTACGGCGCTGCGCAGTTGGGCCATGGTGGCAGCGGCGGGGATGCTGTGTCCCTCGACGTCTCCGATGACCAGGGACACGCCGTCGGTGGTGCGGATGACGTCGTACCAGTCGCCGCCGATGTCCATGCCGCTGGTGCCGGGCAGGTAGCGGGCGGTGGTGCGGATGTCGCGGAGCACGGGCAGCCGGTGTGGCAGCAGGGCCCGTTGGAGGCCGCGGGCGAGGGCGAACTCCTCGTCGTAGAGCCGTGCTCGTTCCAGGGCCTGGGCGATCAGTCCGGCGAGCGCGGTCAGGACGCCGCGGTCCTTGGCCGTGAACTGAAGGGCCTCGTCGAAGCCGAGAACGCAGGTGCCGACGGGACGGCTGGAGGCGATCAGCGGCAGGTACGCCCAGGAGCTCACCTCGCCCACGGGGATGCCCGGATAGCCCTGGGAGAGATCCTGCTGCGACTCGATGAACAGCGGGACCCCGGAGGTCAGGGTCTCCGTGCCGGGCAGGTGGGCGTGCAGTGGCATGCCCTCCAGCCAGTCGAGGAAGCCCTCGTGATGGCCGGCGTGGAAGATCAGGTGCATCGCGCCGTCACGCACCACGTAGAGGGCCAGCTGCTGGCCGCCGAAGGCCGGGAGGAGCTGGTCGGCGACGACTTCGCAGACCTCGCGAGCGGTGACCGCCTCGGTCAGCGCGCTGCCCAACTGCAATACGTGGTACATGACGCCCAGGCGCGCCGGTGTGGCGGCCGCAGGTGCCGGCGTGGCCGCCGCGGCCTGCGGTGCCTGGGCGGAGGGAGGCTGTCCGACGGGGACGGCCCGGCCGGTCACGCCGTCCGCGCCCGGGTGGAGGGAGAAGGCGAGCCACTGGTCGGGCGGGCGGCAGGCGAGGAAGGAAGCCGGCGTCTGCGAGATCATCACGGACCGGTACCGGTCCTCGAAGGCGGGGTCGGCCAGCCAGGGCAGGACGTCCCACAGACACTGTCCGAGCAGGGCCTCGCCGGGTACGCCGAGCAGTTGCCCCAGGCTGCGGTTGGCGTAGGCGACCCGCCCGTCCGGGGCGAGGGAGAACAGCCCGTCCCGCAGCCGCTCGGCAGCCACGGCAGCCGCACGGCCGGCTCGCGCATCGATGACCACACCGGCCAGATGGCGACGCGCCCGCTCGTCCCCCTTCTCCGCGACATGGCCCCACAACTCCACGGTGCTGTACCGCTCGCCGCCCTCCCCCTCGCGTATGCGCAGGGACCGTGCCGTGCACCGGCCTTCGGCGGCGGCCACGCGGGCCACGGCCCGGAAGGCGGCGCGGTCGCCGGGATGGAGACGGGAAGCGAGCGTCTCCGCCCGGTCGTCGAAGACTCCGGGGTCGATACCGAAGATCGCGCAGAGTTCGTCGTCCCCGGTGAGGGTGTCGGTGAGAAGGTCCCAGTCGAACAAGCCGGCCCGCACCGAGGGGGCGGAGGGGGCCGGGGTCTCGACGGGTACCGCCTGCGGGTCGCAGTCCAGGGGATCGCCCGTACGAGCCCGGAGAGCCGCCAGGGAGGCGCCGAGCCGGTTGGCGATGGCTCGCAGCTGACGGCGCCGGCTCTTGGACAGCTTGTCACTGCCGTGTGGTGCCGCCCATACGACCGCCAGCGCCCCGAACGTCTCCCCGCCCGCGCCCACCGGTACGGAGCAGGAGCCGAAGGCGTACGGCAGGGCCACCGCGAGCTGGGGATACCGGCGCGCCGTCTCATCGGCGCCGGCCAGGTGGATCGTGCGTCCGGAGCGGAACGCCGCGGCGACCGGAATCGGGCTGCTGACCGCGATACGGCGCCAGCCGCCCAGCAGAGACGGTGGCGCTCCGCAGCTCGCGGCGAGCACGATCGAACGGCGGTCACGGGAGCGGAGAAAGATGCTCCCGGCGTACGCGCCCGACGCCTCCACGGCCTTGACGGCGGCCGCCGCCAGCATGTCGTCGCGCTCCGCCGTCGCGTCCACGGACAACCCGCCCATGCTCCCAGTGTGCGCAGTGCCGGACCCGTCGGCCCGATGGTCACTCAGCGCGACAACACGATGACTGGAATGCCGCCGCGGCCGGAGCGGACAAAGACCGGCCACCACCGGCCTCCGCCCCGACGCACCCCGGCCGACGCATTGAGCACTGCACTGCCTCCGGATTCGTAAGTCAGTCGATTGACTTACGACAGCGGGTTCGTTTGACTTCAGCACTACACAGCCCGCATCGCTGAGCCCTGGAGGCCGCACGTGACTGAAGTCCGGGACGCGGAGTCGTTGAGCTACCCGATCACCGCTCCGTCGGCGCTGGAGCCACCGGAGCAGTGGGCGGAGCTGCGGCGGACATGCCCGGTGGCGCGGGTGACGTTGCCGAGCGGCGACGAGGCCGCGCTGCTGACCCGATACCGCGACGTCAAGGCAGCGCTCGCCGACCCGCGACTGAGCCGCGAGGGGCTGGCCTCGCCCGACGCCGCCCGCGTGGCGGCCGGTGACTCGGAAGGCATCTTCAGCAGCCCGATGGCGAAGGCGCTCAATGCCGAGGGCCACGAGCGGTGGCGGCGCATGGTCGGCAAGTGGTTCACGGCGAAGCGGATGTCGGCGCTGCGGCCGGCCATGGAGGCGATGGCCGATCAGCTCATCGACGAGATGCAGGAGCGCGGCCGGCCGGCGGACCTGGTGACGCACCTGGCGTTCCCCCTCCCGGTGTTCGTGATCTGCCGCATGCTCGGTGTGCCGGAGAGCGACCGGGACAAGTTCAAGAGCTGGTCCGACACCTTTTTGAACATGACCCGGTACACGCGGGCCGAGACGGAGGCCGCGCATCAGGACTTCGCCGGATACATGTCCGGCCTGATCGCCGACAAGCGCGCACAGCCGGGAGACGATCTTCTCAGCCTTCTCATGGATGGCGCCGATGCCGAGGGCGAGCCCATGTCGGAAGCCGGGCTGGTGGCCACCGGGCAGGCGCTGCTGCTCGCCGGCCATGAGACCACTGCGGGCTTCATCGCCATGATGGTGGCGCATCTGCTGGCCGACCGTCGGCGCTGGGAGCGGTTGCCGGCCGACCCTTCACTGATCCGCCGAGCGGTGGAGGAGGTCCTCCGGTTCGACCCGAACGGCAGCGGCTTCGGCATGCTCCGGTACGTCCACGAAGACACCGAGCTTTCCGGCGGCGTGGTGCCCCGTGGCACCACCGTGGTGTGCAGCATGGCCGCGGCCAACCGCGACGAGAGCGCCTGGGAGGGCGCGGACGACATGGACCTGGACCGTAGCCCCAATCCGCACCTCACCTTCGGTACGGGACCGCACTCCTGCCTCGGGCAACCACTGGCCCGTACCGAGTTGCAGGCCGTGCTCAGCGTCCTGCTGCGCCGGCTGCCCACCCTCGATCTCGGCGTCGCCGCCGAGGACCTGCGCCGCCACGAAGGGCTGCTGACCACCCCGCTGCGCGAACTGCCGGTGACGTGGTGAGCGGCGTCAGCGGCAGGACGGCCAGGGCCGACCGCCTCGCGGAGACCCGTGAGGCGATCATGTCGTCCGCGGAGCGGCTCTTCGCCGAACACGGACTGTCCGCCGTGTCGAGCCGTCAGATCGGCGAGGCGGCGGGGCAGGGCAATGTCACCGCCGTCAGTTATCACTTCGGCGGCAAGCCCGGCCTGGTGCGCGCCATCATGGTCAAGCACGGCGAGGCCGTCGACCGGATCCGGCAGCGGTACCTCGACGAGATCGGCGACAGCCACGACATCCGGGACTGGGTCGGCGCGCTGGTGCGCCCGGTACCGGTGCATCTGGGTTCGCTCGGCATTCCCTCCTGGCATGCCCGCTTCGCCGTCCAGGTCATGACCGACCCGCTGATGCGCGCGATCGTCACCGACGAGGCCCTGGTCCGGACCCATCTGCGGCAGACCCTCGACGGTCTGGGCCGCTGTCTCCACACGCTGTCCGCCCAAGTGCGGGCCGAACGCGGGGACATGGCCCGTCATCTGATCGTCCACACCTGCGCGGAGCGCGAACGCGCCCTGGCGGAGGGCGGCGCGCCGCTGCACTCCTCGTGGAAGCGCACCGCCGACGCACTCACCGACGCGATCGTCGGGCTGCTCACCGCCCCTGTCACCACTGCCCACGACCACCTGGAGAACACCGGGCCCTGAGGACCACCGTGGAGGAAGCGAGGTGCCACGGCGCCGGACGGAGGTTTCACGGGCTGGCCGGTGCGCGTGGGGGCGAGCGGCCGCGGCGGCCGCAATGCATTGTCAGTGGCCGTAGTTAGGCTCCCGTTCATGACGCGTGCGATGAGTGAGATGACGGACGAGACGCCGGGAGGCAAGCCCGGCAACGGGGCCGAGGAGGTAGTTCCGAAATGGGGCAGCCGAGCCGAACTGACGCTGCGCTTCCCGCCGTTTCCCGAGCCGGACGTGACCGTCGGCCCGGCCTCGGTCGCGCACGACCCGGTGCGCGCCCGCCAGGTCGTCGAGGAGCTGGGCACCATCGCGGAGGTCCTGGAGCAGCTGCCGGACCGCCCCCTGGGTGACGTGTCGGATCCGCGGGTGCGCGCCGACCTCGACCTGGTCGCCGTCGGCTGCTGGGGCAACGTCGTCCACATCATCGAACCGGCCCTGGGCAGTGACCTCCTCACGCCGGCGATGACACTGGAGGTCCGGCGGCAGCGCGCACGGCATCCACAGGCCCGGATCGTCGGGTCGCTCGAAATCGACTACGGGAACAGCTACTGCGAGGACGTGGTGGACCTGCCGGGCGGTGTGGAGGCCTTCGCCGGCGGGTGGGACTGCGACGACGAGTGGGAGTTCTCCGGTGACCCGGAGGCGGTGCTGCGCGCCATAGGCGTCGATCGCGGGGCGGCGGCGGATGCGGGTTTCGAGCTCGACGAGGAGCCCCTCGACCGCGTCTGGTCCGACCTCGGAAATCTCGCCATCTGGGGGCTCCACGCCGGGGCGGCCGCCGGCCTGCCGGTTTCCGTCTTCCGCGTCCGTCGCACGCCAGAGGCCGCAATCGACCTCAAGGAGGTGTGGTTCGGACGCTGAGGCGAGTCTTACGGGGAGGGCGAGTCTTTCGGGCCGGCGCCACGCGACGCGTCTTCGCCTCCGTCGGCCACTCCCGGCTCTTTCGGATCAGGTCACCTGGCCCTGGTCCGGCGTGCCGTCAACTGACATTCAGGATACCTGGGTTGAGCCGTCCGAGCCGCCCGAGCCGCCCGGCATTCCGTCGGGGGTGTCGTGGGTGTCGAGGGTGTCGTGGTGCCGATCGAGCAGGCGCGTACGAAAGAGGTCGAGCACCTCGTCCAGGGCCGCGCGGGTCGGCTGGCCGGGCTCGTCGATGAGGTGCTCGGTCAGCACGGAGTGCGGCGGCAGCGCGGCATGGGGGTTCGCGGTGGAGTCGTCCAGTTCGACGGCGGTGAACGCAGCACCGAGTTCGCGGCGCAGAAAGGCGAACCGGTCGCCCGGTACCAGCCGGTCCCCGCGGAACCGCAGCCCCATGACCTGAAGCCCGTCACGCGCGCAGCGGCCCCGGACGGCGGCGAGGTCTTCGGCCGAGATGTCGATGCCGCCGGCCCGGCTCCTGGTGAGGGCCAGTGGCAGGGACGGCTGGGACAGGACGGGGGCGAGGAGTCGCTCATCGGCGGCCATGGCCAGGGCGAAGCCGCCAGTGAGACACATGCCGACGGCCCCGACACCGGGCCCGCCGCAGCGCTGGTGCTCCTGCGCGGCCAGGGCCCGCAGCCAGGTCACCACGCGTGAGGATTTCCCGGTGGCCAGCACGGTGAACTCCCGGCTCACGCAGACCTTCCCCATCGATGAGGCCGTGTAGAGACCGGACTTCAGCAGGCCACCGTCTGCGGGGTCGGCGTTGCGGCCGGGCGTACCGAAGAGGACCGGGAGCACGGCGGTGCAGCCGATGGCGGCCACCCGTTCCGCGAACTGGAGCACCTTGGGCGTGATGCCCGGTATTTCCGCCATCACGATGACCGCGGGCCCCGTGCCACGCCGCAGAATCCGGCGGGTGCTGCCGTCGTGGGTGAACGTGCCACGGTCGAAGCCGGTCAAGTCGTGATCGGGCATGGATTACCACCGTCCTGGTCGGTCACTGCTCGGGGTGGGCCGGGTGCCGCTCTCCGGCCGGGGCATCTCGCCCGCCTCCGCCGGTGCGGTTCAGCGCGAGACTACCCAGCGGTTGCCTTCGGTGGTCGTAGTCGGTATGGCACTTTGTGGCGCAGCGGGAACCACTGCCCCGGCTCGGCCGGTCCTTTCGCACCCGGGGCGCGGTCCCGCTCAAGTCGCCTGCGGCGGGGCGCCCGCGAGCAGGAGCAGCGCATCGACGAGGTCGTCGGTACTGGTGCCGGTGGCCAGGCGGCGCAGTTGCAGGCCGATGATGAGGGCGATGGTGGGGCCGGCCCGGCGTTCGGCGTCGGGCGTGCCGATCGCACCCAGGAGGGAGGCGGCCAAACGGTCGTAGGCGGCGAAGCATTCCGCCGCGGCAGCGCGCAGCTGAGGGTCTCGGCCGGCCTGGATGTAGAGCTCGAAGGGTGCGATGTGTTCGCTGTCGAAGGCGGTGTCGGCGGCGACCTCACCGATCAGGGTGGCGGCCTGCTCCGGGGTGGTGGTGCGGTCCGCGCAGTAGCGGGTGGCCAGGTCGGTGAAGCGACAGGTCTCCTGGTCGACAAAGGAACGCAAGCTCTCGCGCAGCAGGTCGTGTTGGGTCGCGAAGTGGTACGTGACCGAGCCGAGGGAGACGCCGGCCTCCTTGGCGATGCGACGGTTGGTGACCGCGGCGATCCCGTCGTCGCCGATGATCCGTAGCGTGGCCGCGATGATGCGTGCGCGGACCTGGGAGGTGTTCGGCATGGCGTCATCGTCCCACGGCCGGTCAGGGCGTCATCCACCTCGGTGGTGACCAGGGGCGGGTGGGTGCCGGGCGCCCCGGCCGCTCTCCGCCACCCCGCTACCCCGCCACCACAAACCCGCGCAGTTGCTCTCGGGCATCGCGGATCCCGACCTCCTCCGCTACTGTTCGTTCGAACGAACAGTAGCGGAGGACGACTTGTTGAACATCAAGGGATCGACCGTTCTGCTGACCGGTGCCAGCGGAGGCATCGGCATGGCACTGGCCCGGAAGCTCGCGGCCAAAGGCGCCCGCCTGGTGGTCACCGGCCGACGTGCCGAGGTACTCCAGCAACTCGAAACGTCCTTGGGAGCCCGTGCACTGGTCGCGGATCTCAGCGACCGCGAGGCGGTGGAGGACCTTGCCGAACGAGCCGGGCCCGTGGACATCCTGGTTGCCAACGCCGCCCTTCCTTCCAGTGGCAACCTGCTCGACTACACGCCCCGGCAGATCGACCGGTCGCTGGACGTGAACCTGCGCGCACCGCTCCTGCTGTCCCGGCTCCTGGCCCCGCACATGGTCGCTGCCGGCCGCGGCCACCTGGTCATGATCGGCTCGCTCTCGGGCCGGACGTCCTCCCCCGGCACCTCGCTCTACAGCGCCGCGAAGTTCGGCCTGCGCGGCTTCGCCCATGGCCTGCGCCAGGATCTGTACGGCACGGGCGTAGGCGTGTCCATCGTGCAGCCGGGCTTCGTCCGTGAGGCGGGGATGTTCGCCGACACCGGCGCCGTGCCACCTGCCGGCATACGTACCGTCAGCCCCGAACAGGTCGCGGCCGGCGTCGTGCGCGCGATCGAACGCGACCGTGCCGAAGTCAATGTCGCACCTCTCGAACTGCGCCTGGGCAGCGCCGTCGGTGGGCTCTTCCCCACCCTGGCGGCCGCTGCCCAGCGCAGAGCCTCTCCCGCCTCCCTCGTCCAGCAGGTCGCCCAGGCCCAGCGCCACCAACGGTGACAGCCACGACTGTTCGCCACGGCTGACCGCGGCGGCCGACCGCCACAACTGACCGTCGCGGCCGGAGGGTCTGCCCCCGATGCCTGGCCATGGTGAGGCACGCGGTTCGGTCGCGCCCGAGTAGTCGTACTCAGCCGCGACCGGCCCGGGTGCCCGGTCGCGGCCGCTCGTAGCCCCGGCCCGGTCCGCCTCCAGAGGGCGGTCTCGTCACCCCCGGGCGAATGCCTTCAGCTCGTCGTAGGAGCCGTTGAACCAGTTCTGGTCGCCGGGGAACGTACCGGAGTCGGCGTACTGCCAGAAGGTGTGAGCGGACCAGCCGGCCGGCAGAGTGCCGGGGGACGTGGCGTACCGGGCGACCCACAGCGGGTTGGTGCCGCCGAAACTGGTGTCGCCTCCGGTGCAACGGGTCCACCAGTCGCTGGTGGTGTAGAGGGCGGGAGCGCGCCCGGTGCGCGCCTTTACCGCGTCACTGAACTCCCTGATCCAGGACACCATGTCGGATTGCCCACGGCCGTAACAGGCGTCCGGGCCGTACGGGTTGTGCTCGAGGTCGAGCGCGGGCGGCAGCGTCCTGCCGTCCGCCGTCCAGTCCCCGCCGTGGTCGACGAAGTGCGTGGCCTGCTCTGCCGCGCCGGACAGGTCCGGGCGCGCGAAGTGGTAGGCGCCGCGGATCAGGCCTGCGTCGCCGGCGCCCTGGAACTGCTCCGGGAAGGTCGGGCTCTGGAACGTCGTCCCTTCGGTGGCCTTGACGTAGGCCCAGCGGGCGCCGTTGGCCCATGCGCCCTGCCAGTCGACGGTGCCCTGGTAGCGGCTCACGTCCATCCCGGGGACCTGTTCGGCCGCGGCCCCGGCCGCGGATCCGGTGCCGTGGACGGATGCCGCGGCGTATGCGGGCTGCGGAGCGGTGAGGAGCGTCGCCGTGACGGTGACGGCGGCGAGAGTGGTCAGCAGGGCCGTGCGCAGGGCACAGGGAGGACGCCGAAGCGGGGACAGGGGCATGTGGGGGTGCCTTTCGGTGGTGTGGTCCGGGGAGGGACCGGAGTGTGCGGTAGCGCCCGTGGGAGGCGAAGTGGCGTTGCGACCAAGGGCATCGGCCAGGGGCGTTGCGTCCTTGGCGCGTGGAGCTGGAGCGAACATAGGTGGTGTGGTGCGCGGTCCACCGGACCCGTGAGGCGATCATGCGCGGCTCCGGTCGCGGGGTGCGCCTGAGCTGGGCTGATTCCCTTGCCACCATGGCCAGTTGACTCCAGTTGAGTAGCGGATACCCACGACAGGTGGCCCGCGGATGGCCTTAATGGGTCCTCGGCGCGGCACGCGGAATGCGTCCGGGGCGGTGCTGCCCACAAGGCGGCGACGTCCCGCTGCCGCGCCGGAACGTGGACCGAGGCGGGCGCGGCATCCGAACGCGCCGCCGCGAGCAATGGAGAGAAAACCATGTACCGGTCTGGACTGATAAGGACGGCGGTGGCAGTGGCCGCGTCGTCCGTGTGCCTGGTGAGCGGCGCCGCGGGGGCGTGGGCGCAGCCGGAGGCACGTACCGCGCCGTCCGGGGCGCAGCCCACACGGGCGGACGCCGTGCAGAACGCGAAGCAGGCGGCGGCGCAGAGTCTGCGGGAGGCGTACGCCACCGGCCAGGTAAAAGACGTCATGGCCGGCACGCTGACCTCGGCGAACGAGGTGAGCCTGGACCGGCTGCCGATCCGGTCGGCGGCCAGTGGCTTCCGTGCGTCGGTGGAGTCGTCCAACAGCGCGATCCTCACGGCCAAGGGACTGCCCGCCTCGACGGGCAACGTCCTACAGGTGCGGCTCGCCAATCCGCAGGCGCGGGCCGCGCTGGCCGAGGGCGTACAGCCGTTGATCGCCGCGGAGCCCTCCGACCGGCAGGCCACCTCGCTGACCGCCTACCGGCCCGACGGCACCGAGGTGAAGCTCGGCGCCAAGGCGCCCGCGGACGTCCCGGTGCTGATCGTGGGCATCGACGGCGACCGGATCGTGGCGGCCGGCACGAAGGTGATGAGCGACGGCTTCAAGGCCGCCTGGCCGCGGGCGGGCACCGCCTCCAGCGGGGACCTCGCCACCCTGAAGCCGAAGACCTCGGCCGCGGCCCGCGCCGCCTCACGTACCGCGCCGATCCCCCGGCCGGACGGCCGGAAGGCACCGGCGGCACGCATATCCGGAACCGGCACCGCGCCGGGAAACGGCACCGCCTCCGGAAACGGCACCGCCTCCGGAAGCAGCACCGCCGGCGCATCGCAGGGCAAGAACGTCACCCGCATCAACAACGTCCAACTGCACAAGAGCAACGAGGAGCCGTTCTGGAAGGGCGGCGCCGAGGCCTTCGCGGTCGTCAGCGGCTGGGACAAGAACGACAAGGCGTTCGCCGAGCCGGCCCTCCAGTTGCCCTACCTCGACTGGACGGGCGTCGACTACCACCCGAACCAGAACCTGATCGACTGGGGTCACTTCGGCTACGACTCCGCCGACCTGGTGTTCCTCGAGGAGGACGACGGCACCAACTACAAGGACCTCACCAAGGCGATCGTCGACGCGCTGCTGACGGTCACCGGCTACGGCACGACCGGCATCCCGCTCGCCAACACCATCATGGACGCCATTCCGGACAAGTGGTGGACCGATGACACCGACGAGCTGGACCAGGTGTACTCGGTCAGCCAGGACGCCATCGCCAAGGCGCAGAACTCCGGTGCCCCCGGCCTGACGTACTTCGGCGCCTCCGGGGGGAGCAACCTCTCCATCGGGCTGAGCAACGCCTTCATCCCGAAGACCTGATCCGGGGCCCGGCCGACTCCCAGGGCCCACCGTCCTGGGAGGGACGCCGTCGCCCGAGGAAGGCCCGCCTTGCACACGAAGAGGGGCGCCATGACCGTCGCGCCCGACGTCACGCTCGGGCACGAGGCGGTCGGTGTGGTGCACGGGCTGGGGGAAGCGGTCGACAGGCTGGACGTGGGGCAGCGGGTGGCGGTGAGCGGGGTGACGCCGTGCTTCGAGTGCGAGACATGTCAGCGCGGCTTCACGTCGCAGTGCGGCGGCGTGATCCTGGGTGCCGCCAGGTTCACCACCCGGGGGGACGGGAACATGGCGGAGTACTTCCTCGTCGGCCACGCCCGCGCCAACCTCGCGCCGATCCCGGACGATCTCTCCGATCACCAGGCGCTGTACGCCACGGACATGCTGTCGACCGGATTCGTCGCCGCCGAGCACGCCGGGCTCGACTTCGGCGAGACGGTGGCCGTCTTCGCACAGGGCGCGGTGGGCCTGTCGGCGACGATCGGCTGCCGGCTGCGCGGGGCCGGGCTGATCATCGCGGTGGAGTCACTCCCCCCGCGGCAGGAACTGGCACGTCACTTCGGTGCGGATGTGATCGTCGACCACACGCGAGGTGATCCCGTCGCGCAGATCATGGAGTTGACGGGTGGTCAGGGGGTCGACGCCGCCATCGAAGCGCTCGGCTCGCGTCAGACTTGGGAGGCCACCTTCCGGGTGACCAAGCCCGGAGGGCGCATCTCGAACGTCGGCTACCACGGCGAGGACCCCGAGCCGCTCGAGATCCCACTGGAGCCCTTCGGCTACGGGATGTCGGACAAACAGGTCTACGCGGGGCTGAACCGGGGCGGCCGCGACTGGCTCAACCGGATCTTCCGGCTGATGCGCACCGGAAAGGTCGATCCCACCCCGATGACCACGCACGAGTTCGGGTTCGACGACATCGTCAAGGCGTTCCGGATGATGGAGTTCAAGGAGGACGGCATCATCAAACCCCTCATCCACTTCGGCTGATGCGGACCGAGGGCCTGGGTGCCTGGGTGGGAGTGCGGGGCCGGGGCCGCGGACGGCCGGGCCGCGGACGGCCGTGCTACAGGCGCTCGGGCTGCGATCGGGGACGGTCGGCGCGTATGCGCGCCAAGTTGAGTAACGGCTCCCCTGGCCGGTGGCGAACCGCCCACGGAAACTGGCCAGGACCGATGATCACCTTCCGCCGCCCGCACAGGAATCGATGGAACCCATGCAGCTCTCCCCGTTCCCGCCGGCGGCGGGTCATCAGCCGGTCCTCGCCACCTGCTCCCCCTTCGTCGGACGGGTCGGCGAACTGGAGCGGATCCGACGGGTGTTGCTGTCCCGGCGGGGCCCGCGCGGCGTTCTGATCGCCGGACCGTCCGGCATCGGCAAGTCCCGCCTGCTGGACGAGGCCCCGGCTCTCGCACCCCGCCGACGCCTGATCAGCCTGCACCCGCACGCCGAAGCCGCCGTATCAAGGCACAGCACGGACCCCCACCGCTCCCCCACCACTGCCCGGACACTGGCCGAGCTCGCGCGTCTTGCGGAGCGCGACCCGGCGGACGCCTGGCTGCTGAGCGTCGACGACGCGCATCTGCTGGGGCCGGAGCTGTGGCCGCTGCTGCACGAGGCCGCCCGGCATCCGACGGGGAAACTGTTGGTCTCGGTAACCACCGACGGACACGGACTGCCGCCGGAACTCCTGGCGTTGTGGAGCGACCGGGCGCTGGTGCGCATGGACCTCCAGCCGCTGGACGCCACCGGCGTCAAGGAACTGACGGACTCGTTGCTCGAAGGGGGGCTCGGGCAGACCAGCGCGGCCCGGCTGGCCCAGTGGTGCGGCGGCAGCCCCCGTCTGCTGCGAGAGGTGGCCCGTGCTGCCGTCGAACAGGGCCTCCTGGTCCGGTCGGAGGACTGCTGGCACTTCGCCGGTGACCGGCTTCCGGTGCCGCCCTCCGTGCTGGAGCTGGTCGAGCCGCAGTTGCGGGACCTCGACGAGGCGGGCCGTGAGGTGCTGGAGCTGGTGGCGCTGGCCGGCAGTCCGCGGCTGGCGTCCGTCGAGCAGCTCTGTGACACCGGACAACTGGAGGAGCTGGAGCGCCGGAACCTGCTGAGCATCGTCGACGGCAGCGCCGACCCGTCCGGTGCACCACGGGTGCGCATCGCCCACCCGCTCGCGTCATACGCGATGTCGTGCGGCGTGCCGCCGCTGCGACGCCGTCGCCGGCTGCGGGACTGGGTCACCGCCCACCAGGGGCTGACCGCGCTGATGGCCGACGACGACTGCCTGCGCCTGGCCGAGTGGCACCTGGAGGCCCACGAGACCCCGCCGCGGGCCCTGCTGGACCGGGCGATCGAGCAGAGCCTGCGCGACCCGGCGCTGCCCAGTGCGGTACGGCTGACCCGGGCGGCGTGGCGCCACTACCCCGGCACGGACACCGCCGAACTGCACGCACGGGCGCTCACCGCCAGTGCCGACTTCCCCCGGCTTGCAGCGTTCCTCACGACGGTGCGCGCCTGCGGTCCCGGGTACGCCCGTGCACTGGAGCGGGCCGAGGCACACAGCATGCTGCTCCAGGCACGGTACGAGGAGCTGGACCGGTTACTGCCGCGACTGCCGGCCGGCGAACAGGCCTACTTCCGGATGACCTCCCGGTATTTCCAGGGCGGCTTCAGCGACGCCTGCGCGCTGGCGGGGGCCCTGCGCCGGAACGGGCCGGCCGAACACGGGCTGGAAGCGGGCCTGATCATGATGGGCTCGCTGTGCCATATGGGCCGGCCCGAGCAGGCGCTGTCCCTGTACGCCACGCTCCGCGCCGAGTTGGACCGCGCACCGGGAGGGCCCACGAAGTTCCATGCCGACTCCCTGGAGGAACTGCACGCCTCCGCGCTCCACTACTGCGGCCGCTTCGACGAGGCGGAGCGGATCCACTGGCGGGAGTACGCCCAGGCCGTGCAGAGCCACCACGTCCGCATCGACGCGCAGCGTGGTCTGGCCCTGGGGCACCTGCTGCACGACCGGGGCACCGTCGAGGCCGCACTGAAGTACTTCACGTTCACCTCCAGTTACCGCGTGGGGTGGCGGCAGTGGCAGGTCAAGGCCGGTATCCACGCGGCGCTCGCGGTCAGCTGCCTGCCGGCGGACCGGCGGCCGGACGACCCGCTGCCCGACGGGCTGACGGCAGGGGATGCCGGACACTGCGCCATGTTCCTTGCGGTGGTGCAGGCCCGGCGCCACCACGAGAGGGGTGACACCGCCGTGGCCGAGCGGGTGCTGCACGGCGCGGTGGCGGGGGCGCTGGCGGACGGGTCACACGCCGACGCCGCCATCGGGCTGCACGAGTGTGCCCGGCTGTCCCTGCGGGCCCCGGGGCGGGCCCCCGCCGATCTGCACCTGGAGGGCGCGTTCCTGCGGGCACGGTGGGCGTACGCGGAGGCGTACCGGTCGGGCGAGCCCAAGCTCATGGGGCGGGTGGCGCGCGCCTTCGCGGACATGGGGGCCGGCTTGTTCGCGGCCGAGGCGTACGCCGAACTCGCGCGCTTCCACCAGCGTGCCGGGGGCGCCAAGGCGGCCACCGCCGCCACGGCCAGGGCCCGGGAACTGCTGCGCGGCTGCGGCCCGGTGGACACCCCGCCCCTGCGCTTCCTGGGTCACTCCGCGCTCCTGTCGGACCGGGAGAGACTGATCGCCGGCCTCGCGGCGGGCGGTCTGTCGGACAGGGAGGTGGCCGAGCGGCTGAGCCTGTCGGTGCGCACCGTCAACAACCATCTGTACCGGGTCTACCGGAAGGTGGGCGCCGCGAACCGCCGGGACCTACGGACGCTGATGACGCGGCGCAGCGGCGTATGAGGCCGCACGGCCCGGGTGCTCCGTCCTGCCCATGACGGGCCGGGCGGGGGCGTCGGGTGTACGGGTGACGGGTGGGGCGGACCCGCCCGCTGCCGGGCGCGGTCTCAGCGGCGGCGTCGCGCCGACGGCTTGTCCCCCTGGGCACGCATGAGCGCTTCGGTGTCCGTCATGTAGGCCTCGACGGCCCGGCGGGCGGCGTCCTCGTCCCCCGCGGCCACGGCCTCCGCCACCGGGTGGAGGCGGTCCGCGGCGGCTGCGGCGTCCTGGAACGGCTGGGCGAGCGCCTGCCGCACCGGAAGATAGCCGCCGAGCAGGGTGTTCGTCATGAGCAGATAGACGCGGTTGCCGGTGGCGCGGGCCAGCGTGCGGTGGAACTCGGCGTCGGCGAGCTGCACTTGGTCGCTGTCGCTGCCCGTACGCACCGCGGTGACCTGCTGTCGCAGCGCCGCGACGTCCGGCGGGCCGGCCCGGCGCGCGGCCAGGGCGCCGATCAATGCGCCCACTTGGCGGCGCACTTCGAAGATCTCGCCAAGCCAGGCGTCATCGCGCAGCACCAGGACCGGCAGCAGCTCGGCCGTGCCCAGCCGCCAGAAGTCCCGCACGCGGGTACCGACGCCGTGCCGGGTCTCGACCAGCCCGGACTGCATCAGGCGGACGAACGCGTGCTTGAGGGTGGTGCGGTTGACCCCGTAGGAAGCGGCGAGTTCCCGCTCGGGCGGCAGCAGTGCGCCCACCGGGTGCCGCCCATCGATGATGGCGTCGCGCAGCCGGCGCTCCAAGGCGTCGACCGTCGTGTCACGGGTGATCGGTTCCTCCACCGGCGCCCTCACCGCTCTCCCCCACTAGCGCCGCCCGAGCGGCCGTCCGCCCGTGCCGTGCGCGCACCACCGTACAAGGCCGCCTCCCGGGCCCGTCAGGTGGCCGCGTCGTCCCCACGTCGTCCCGCCCCGGCCGTGCAGACGCGTTGACGGACGGCGGGCAGGTGGGTGACGCTACGTCCATCCGGTTCATTGGCTCAGCCACTGGTCCTCTTTTCGGTGACGGCAATTCGGTGACGACGAGCCGCAGGGCGTCACCGGCTGGTCGCCGTACGGCGTCACGGCACCGCCGACGTGCAGGAAGCACCCCGAGACGTGCAGGAAGCACCCCGATGAAGACCACGAGTCCGGCCCGCCGGCCCCGGCCCGAGCGCCCCTGGCCCCTGCTCGGCCGCGACACGGAGCTGGACGAGGCGGCCCGCGCGCTGTGCGACCCGCGCAGCAGCGGTGTGCTGGTGGCCGGAGCGTGCGGTACCGGCCGCAGCAGACTGGCGTACGAGTGCGGGCAGTTGGCCGGACGCCGAGGCCATCCGGAGTTGCGCGTCACGGCCACACCCGTTGCCCGCTCGGTGCCCTTCGGCGCCCTGGCCCATCTGCTGCGACCCGGCTCCGACGGCGCCCCGCCCACACTGAGCGACACCGGGCCGGACTCCGGGCGGCGGCCCGTGCTGCTCCTGGACGACGCCCACCACCTGGACGGGGCGTCGGCCGCGCTGCTCACCTCCTGGCTGCGCACCGGCCGGGTGGGCCTGGTCGCCACCACCGACGCCACGCGTCCTCCCGTGTGGCCGGACCTTGCGCTGCACCGGGTCCATCTGCGGCCCCTGCCCCAGGCGGTGGTGAGCGATCTGGTCGAGCGGGTGCTGGGCGGGGCCGTCGAGCGCAGAGCGGTGCGCATGCTGCACCGGGCCAGCGGCGGACGACCGCGGGACCTGCGGGAACTGGTGGACGGCGCGGTGCGGCACCGGACGCTGGTGGCGGAGGGCGGCCTGTGGCGCCTGAGGGGCCCGCTCTCGGCGACCCCGCGGCTGCGGGCGCTGATCGAGAACCGGCTGCGACACCTCGACCCGCAACACCTCGGCCTCCTCGAACGGTTGGCGGTGTGCGGGCGCCTCCCCCTGGACCCACCGCACCGGGCATCCGCGGACCTCCTGGCGGACGACGGCTGGGTACGCCTCGTCGAGGAGGGGCCGTACACCTGCGCCGAACTCGCCGGGCCGCTGTACGGGGACGTGCTGCGCGCGGCCCTGCCGGTGCAGCGGTCCCGCCGGATCCTGCGGGACCAGACCACCCGGTCGCGGGATCGGGACACCGGCCCTGCCGGGCTGCTGAGGTCGGTGCGCTGGCGACTCGACGCGGCCGACGGCGTCGGCCCGGACGAGCTGGAGCACGCCCTCGTGCTGGCCCGCCGGACCCACGATCACGCCCTCGCGCTCCGGCTGACGCGGGAGTTGGCGCGGATCCGGCCCCGTCCCCGTTCGCTGCTGCTGCTCGCCGAGGAGCTGTACGAACACGGGCACCCGCGGGAGGCGGAACGGGCGGTGCGGCGGGTGCTGCGCGAGTCCACCCGGGACGACGAGCGGTTGGCGGCCGTGGTGCTGCATGCCCAGAGCCTGGCGTTCGGTCTGCTGCGGGTGGACGAGGCGTTCACGGTCAACGCGGCGGCCCGGCGCGCGTTCGCCGGCCACCCGGACGAGGCGGTACTGGGTGCGAACGAGATCGCGCTGTGGAGCCTGGTGGGGGATGTGCGCCGGGCGCAACAGACCTGGCGGACGGTCGCGCCGGAACCGGGCTCACGGGCCGACGTGATCGCGGCGGTGCCGCGCGTGTACTGCCTGACCGAATCGGGCCGCACCGGCGAGGCGGTACGGGCCGCCCGGCTGTCGCGGGCCGGCCGCCGGCCGTGCACCGCCGTGGACGCCGTGGCGCATCCGGCACTGCTGGTGGGCGCCGAGGCCCGCGCGCTGGCCGAGTCCGGGTCACTGGCGGCGGCCGAGGATCTGGCGCGGCAGGGATACGACCTGGCGATGGACTCGCACGCCGGCAGCGCCCAGACCTGGCTGGCGGAGCACCTGGGCTGGATCTGCTACCTGCGCGGCCGGCTGCCCGAGTCGCGCATCTGGTACGGCAGCATGCTGGCGCACGCCCGTGAGGTGGGACTGCGTTCCGGGGAGTGGGCGGGGCTGTGCGGGCAGGCACTGACCGCGGCGGTGGGCGGCGACGCCGAGCGCGCCGAACAGTGGTGGGAGGAGGCCGGGTCCCTGCGGCCCGGCCGCTGGTGGCGTCCGGAGGCGGCGCTGGTCAGCGCCTGGATGGCGGCGGCGGCCGGGCAGTTGGGGCGAGCCCGCGGGGTGGCGCTGGACGCCGCCGGGGCGGCCGGCCGGCGCGGTCTGCTGACCGCGCAGTCGCACCTGTTGTGCGACGCGGCACGGCTGGGCGCGGCGGCGCAGGCCGAGCAGCCGCTACGGGCACTGGCCGCCGGGTCCGACAGCGCCCTGGTGTCCGCCCGCGCCGACCTGGTGCGCGCGCTGGCCGCCGGACGGGCCGACCTGCTGGAGCGGTGCGCCGGACGTCTGGCTTCCCAGGGGGCGGCGCTCCTCGCGGCGGAGGCCTGGAACGCGGCCGCCACCGCGTACCTCCGCGCGGGTGCCGACGCCTTTGCGCAGGCCGCCCGGGAGCGTGCCCTGACGCTCGTGGGCCCGGCCCCGAGTGCCCGCACCCCGGGGCTGGTGCCGCCGTCCGTCCGCTCCCGGCTGACCGCACGCGAACTGGAGGTGGCACTGGCGGCGGCGAGCGGCCTCAGCAGCAAAGAGATCGCTGCCCGCTTGACCTTGGCGGTCCGCACGGTCGGCAACCACCTACAGCGGATCTACACCAAGTTGGAGGTCTCGGACCGCACGGCGCTGGGCGGGGTGATCCATCGTTCCGCCGCGGGGCCCGTCGCGAGGCCCGCCGCGAGGTGAACCGCGGGCGGCGGTGCGCACGAGCCGCAGGCAACGGGCCCGTGGGTCGGTGGGGGGACGGGGACGACCGGGCCGGAGCCCCGTCATCGCGCGGGCCCGGAGCCCGGCCGTTCGCGGCCCGGGGCGGCCTTCGGCGGCCGCCGGGGTGAGGTACGGGCATCGGCCCGGCAGGCGCGTGACTGCCGCAACTACCGCATGATGCGGGCGAGTTCGCCGCGCGAGGTGACGCCGAGCTTGGCGTAGGCCCGCTGAAGGTGGTTGTCGACGGTACGGACCGAGAGCACCAGCCGGGCCGCGATCTCCTGGCTGGTCAGCCCGTCCGCCGCGAGCCGCGCGACGTGCTGCTCGCGCCCCGTGAGCGGCCGTACCACGGCACCACGTCGCCGAGGAGCGGTGACACGGTCCGCGCCGCAGCGGTCCAGCAGCAGCCGGGCCAGTACGGCGGCGGCCGCGGCGGCCCGCGGGTCACCGGCCCGCTCGGCGGCGGCCGATGCCCCGGTGGCGGCCTCGGCTCCCATCATGTCCGCACCCAGTTCCTCGCACCGCTGCGCCACTTTGCGCAGCCGCCGGTGGTCGTCGACGGCGAGTGCCGCGGCGAACCGTGCCCTGAGGCCGGCGAGGGGGCTGTCGCCGTCCGCGGCCAGTTGCGCCAGTCTGCCGCTGACCTCGACGGCGGCGCCGAGCCGCGCGGCGTCGGCCAGGAGCCAGCTCTCGTAGGAGGACATACCCGCCTCACGGGCCTGTACGGCCGCTTCGGCGAGCACCTGTTGCGCCTCCTCGGTCGCGCCGTCTGCCGCCGTATACCAAGCGGTGGCGAGCTGCCGCATCAGCCGGGAGGCGTGCTGGCGCTCCCCCTCCGGGCACCGGGCCGTCTCCAGCGCGCTGCGCGCCCGGTCGGCGCGGCCCGTCTGGGCGAGCACCACGGCCAGTCCGGCACCCGCGAAGGCCGTTGCCCGCCGTGCCTGTTGGCCACGCGCCAGACTCAGCGCCTCGGTGAACCAGTCGTGGGCCGGCCCGAGGTGCCCGGCGATCAGTTCACAGCGGCCCAGGTGCGCGGCGAGCCAGATCTGCGGTGCCGGCGCCCGGGCCCCGACCGCCTGGGAGAACGCGGCCCGGCCCACCTCGCGCGCCTCCTGTGTACGCCCGGCATCGGTCAGCGCCGCGACGCGGTAGATCGCGGGCCCGCTGCCGTGCGAGGAGGGTCTGCCGTGCCGACGCTCGCTCTCGGCGGCGGTCAACTCCTCGTGGACCGCGCGTGCCAGCTCCACGGCCTCGCCGCTGCGGCCCGTATAGGACAGCGCGAGGGAACGCTGCAACTGTGCCCACATCCGAAGCCGCGGGACGGCGATCTTCTCCGCGTCGGCGAGCAGTCGCAGCGCATCGGGCACCCGTCCGCTGTACAGCAGGTAAGCCGCCTCGTTGACCCGCAGCACCCGCCTGCCGCTCTCGTCCAGCCGGGCGGCGGCCCGGGTGTTGACCTCCAGGGTGCGGGCGGTGTCACCGAGTCCCCAGTAGAGGTTCTGGGTGCGCTCCATGGTGACCGTCAGCAGGTCCTCGTCCCGCTCCGCCAGGCGTTCCGCGGTGCGCAGGCACTCCTCGGCGGCTGCCCAGCGGCCGGTGTGGTGGTGGGCCTCGCCACGCAGCAGCCAGACCTCCAAGGTGGCGTCCCGCGCCGGGACCGTGGCGAGCAGACCGACGACCGTCGGGTAGTCGCATACGTGCCGTGCCATCCGGGCCGCGGGCAGCAGCGTGTCGAGGCCGACCGGCAGCCCGGCCGCCCGCCGCCAGGACGCCAGGCGCAACGCGTCCTCACGACGCCGGGCGCCCAGTGCGGCGAGGTGAGCGGCCTGCTCCCGGTAGAGGGCACGGCGACGCGCGGCGGGAATGCTGCGGCGCAGCACCTGGCCGTACATGGGGTGGTCCAGCACGCACACGGTGCGTCGTCCGTCCATACGGACGCGTACCAGCCCCTGCTCCTCCAGCGTCTCGAGGTCGTCGGTGTGGCCGCCGCCGTACTGAAGGGCGTCCAGGGGCAACGGCTCGCACAGGGCGAGGCGTTCGAGCAGCCGGTGCTGGCTTCCGCTGCGGCCTTCCAGCCGGCTCCGGACGATCCCGGTCAGGCGGCGGGTCCCGGCCGGCCGTCCGGTCAGCCGCCACAGCCCGTCCTCGCACCCCAGGACACCCGAGTCGAGGGCACCGGCGACCAGTTCGCGCAGCACCAGCGCGTTACCTCGCGAGTCCTGGGTCAGCGTGCTCAACGAGGCGTGCTCCACCGGCCCGCCGAGGAAGCCGCGGACGAGAGCGGCGACCTCCCTCTCGCCGAACCCGGCGAGATCCATGCGTCTGGTGCTGTCCTCGTGCTCGAAGGACTCCACCACGTCCGAGGGCGCTGCCGGGGTACGCACCGTGCCGACCAGAAAGACCGAGCCCGTCCGGGCCAGGTGACCGAGCAGCACCGCGGAGGCGTTGTCCAGCAGCGGGAGATCGTCGACCAGCACCACACCGCGCCGGGACCGCCCGTCCGAGCGGTGCGGGGCGAAGGCCTTCGCCACGGCATGGAAGGTGAGCACGGGGTCGTGCACGGGCGCGTCCGGCGGCAGCAGATGCCCGAGGGCTCCGAGCGGCAGTGCGGCGTCCGCCGTGGTGGCGACCACCCGTTCGGTGCGATAGCCCCGCCGTTCCGCGTGGCGCAGGCACTCCTCCGCGAGCCGGCTCTTGCCCACGCCGGCCGGCCCGTGCACCAGCAGGGCGGACACCGTGCCGCCGCCGAGGTACGTCTCGAACGCGGCCAACTCCTCGGACCGGCCCGCGAACGGCCACCGGTGACGCCGGCCGACACCCGCTGTGGACGCCCCCTCATGGTCGTTGGCCTCGTGGCCGTCGGCCTCGTGATCGTCAACCTCGTGGCCGTCAGGTACCGAAGATGACGGGGCGGACGTCACACGATGCTCCCTGCCTGTCGTACCGATGTCCCTACCCCCCCGGACGTGACGACGGACGCCAGGGCCCGGCCCTCCCTCTCCCCAGCATGATGCCTGCCGGCCGTCGGCGTATGAGCAGCCATTGCTCATCCGGTGCCGACGCCGCCCGCCCACGGCCGCAGGCCGGGCCATTGCCCTACCGGTTGCCGGCGGCGTTCGTAGGGCACCGGCGGCGAGCGCGTTCGCATAGGGTCGCGGCATGGACGTGACCGGGAAGGTCTGGGGCGCCACCGGCCCGGAGCAGGAAGCACGCTATCCGTGTGATCGCCTGGTGGAGGCCCCGTCCGAGGGGTGGATCCGGGCGGTGGACGTGTCGGCACCGGCCGGTCTCACCTTCCGTTGGCTACGGCAGCTGACCATCGCCCCGTACAGCTACGACTGGATCGACTTCCGCGGGCACAAGAGCCCGCAGCAGCTCGTACAGGGACTACCGGATCTGGCCCCGGGACAGCCGTTCCTCGTGTTCGAGATCGCGGACTTCGCAACGGACAGGCACATCACCGGTGTCCTCCCGCCCCGGCTCGCCGAGCGGCACGGACAGATGGCGGTGAGCTACACCCTGCGCCCGCACGAGAGCGGCTGCCGTCTGGTGGTCAAGGTCGTTGCCGGGGTCAAGGGATCACTCGCCCACAGGCTGCGCCGCAGACTCCTCGCCTGGGGCGATCTCGTCATGATGCGCAAGCAGCTGCTGACCCTCAAGAAGCTGGCCGAACGGGATGCCGCCGGCTAGTGCTGTGACCGCAAAGGTTCACCGGCCTGGGGCGTGTGCCTTCCTTTGACGGAGCAGACGTTCAGGAACACTCGCGCAAGGGAACTGTCGCAGGAACGCAGCGCATCACACGCCAGCGGATGAGCCTTGTCGTCGGGAGAGGGTTAGCCTGCGTCGCTCTCGCTCGATCTCGGTGACGACCACCGTGATCTTGTCGCCGACCTGGACGACATCTGATGGACTCTCCACCGGTGTCCAGGCGAGCTCTCGCAGGTGAACCAGTCCCTCGATTCCGTCGGCGACCTCGACGAAGACGCCGAACGGGATCAGCTTGGTGACCTGGCCAGGCAGTTTCTGCCCCACCGCGATGGTGTCGGCGAATACCTGGAAGGGGTCCGGCTGTGTGGCTTTCAAGGACAGTCTGGCTTCCAGGTTCCACGTGTCGAACTGGAGGAACTCGCATGAGACGCGCTGTCCAACCTGCACGACGTCGGAGGCTGCCGCGAAACGTCGCCAGGACAGTTCAGCGAAGGAGATGAACCCCACGCCGGGGAAGACCGGATGGTCGGGTCCGTCGTCCAGCGCAACGAACACACCGAACCGTTCGACCGCTGTGACGGTGCCGGAAAGGAACTCGCCTCGGTGCAGTGATTCCAGGAAGGCCCAGAGTTCTGGGTTCTCAGACGGTCCACCCATCATGCTCCCAGCCTTTCATGAGGAGCTGCGCACTGGGTGGGAAGTGCGCTCACGCTGCGCCCTCGCCCCGGCCCATGCCATGGGACACGCCCTCGCCCGCTTCGAACTCTCCACGGGCTTCGGCCTCGCCGTCTCCCCGGCGGCCATCACCGCTCTCGCACCCCACGGCCCGGCCGCCCTCTGGGGCAGCCTCGCCGCCGCAACGCTCCTCTCCGCCTCCGCCGTTGCCATGGAGAAGGATCAAGGAACGCGGCTCGACGGTTGCCAATCGGTCATACGTCGCGCGGTCATACGTCGCGCGGGCTGACGAACTTCCCGCGTTTCAGCCCGACACCATCGGTGGCGGACCGGCCTGGGCGTCTTCCCCTTCGTAGGCCGCCAGCGCGGCTTGGCGGCTCTCCAGTACCTCGCCGAGGTCCTCGGGGGCCACCCGGTCCTGCGCCAGCTTCATCCGGGCCTTGGCCTCCACGAAGGCCCATGCCTGCCGGGCGCGTTTGTTGCCCAGACGCCTGCTGTCACCCCGGAGGAAGGCGGCCCCGGCGGCGAACCCGGCAGCGGTCAGGGCCACCAGCGCCGCGGGCACACGTGCGTCCACCGATGCCAGCCCCGCCGCTCCGGATACACCGGCGAGGAGGGCCGCGGGGAAGCCCAGGGCGATATCGACCTTGACCCAGAATTCCGCTCTGCGGTGCGCAAGGTCCTTCTGTCGCGTCGCTTCGTCACATAACCGCTCGACCTCGGCGCGCGGCCGGCGCGAGGGCTCGTTCCGGGAGAGTGACACGGTTACGGGAGAGGTACTGGTCATGCCTGGATTCCAACACAGGGGAAACGCAAGGGACTTGTGCGGACGTGAACAGTCTTACGGGGCCTCCGTGGTGGGCTCCGGACAGATCGGCCGGGGCGGGGCGGCCCGAAGAAGGGCGTCCCTCCCCCGGCGTCGGGAGGCCCGCCCCGCCGTACCGGATGCTCCCTCCGTACAGACGATTACTGTGGGGGGATCCGCCGGCGTGGAACCGGCGGACGGGCGGCCCGCTTCTCGCGCGTCGCCCTGGAGCCCGACGAAAGGTGCGGACATGACAAGCGTGCACGGCGCCCCCCTGGACATCCCCACCCCTGACGGTGTCGCCGACGCCTGTCTCGCCCACCCGGACGACGGCGAGCCGCACCCCGGCGTCCTGCTGTATATGGACGCCTTCGGGCTGCGCCCCTCATTGGAGGAGATGGCCAGGCGCCTGGCCGGGCACGGCTACACGGTTCTGGTGCCCAACGTCTTCTACCGCTCCGGGCGCGCCCCGGTGGTGGACCTGCCCGATTTCATCGACCCCTCCCAGCGGCCGGAGATCTTCGAGCAGCTCGCCCCGGTCATGCGGTCCCTCACCCCCGCCCCGGCCATGCGGGACGCCGGTGCCTACCTCGACTGGCTGGGCGCCTCGCCCCTGGTCACCGACGGCCCGGTGGGCACCACCGGCTACTGCATGGGCGGTGTCCTCGCCCTCCGCACCGCCGCTGCCCACCCCGACCGCATCGCCGCCGCGGCCTCCTTCCACGCCGGCCGCCTGGTCACCGACGACGAGGACAGCCCGCACCGGCTCGCCGGCCGCATCAAGGCGGAGCTGTACTTCGGGCACGCCGACCAGGATGGTTCGATGCCGGCCGACCAGATCAAGAGCCTGGAGCAGACCCTGGACGCCGAAGGCGTGCCCTACCGCAGCGAGCTGTACGAGGGCGCCCACCACGGCTACACCCAGAGCGACACCTCCGCCTACAACGCCGAGGCGGCCGAGCGCCATTGGCGCAATCTGCTGGAACTCTTCGGGCGCCGCCTCTGACACCACGGGCAGGCCCCGGTGAAACGCTCTTCCGCCGCCGTGCCCGCGATGCCCCGCCGACCCGCTCGCACGTTTGCAGCGGGTCGGCGGGGCATCGCTGTTGAAGGATCCGTCGAGGGAGTGCGCGCGCCGGCGGCGGTGAACGCACCGAAGTACCCTGCACCCGGGCTCAGTTGAGGTTCGGCGTGGCCCGTGGAGCGGCCCGCCCGACAGGAGCCCGACCAAGGCTCGCCCCAGGTGCCCACTCCCCCGCTCGGCGCACGCTCCCCCGGCGCTCGGGGCGACGGCTGACCGGATCGTTCCGTCGGCCGGCTCGCGGGGCCTGTGCCGTCCGCTCACTGCGCGATGCCGTCCACCGTGGTGGACCCGTGGTCACCGGTGTGGGTGACCCTGTGCCCCGGTTGGCGTCGGTGCTTTGCGGGGTGGCCGATTCGATGCTGGGCTGGTGCCACAAGCCGTGCACCGGCTGGCATTGGTGTGCCCTTGTGTCCTTTCCGCATCACCCTTCCGCATCACTTTCCGCCTCATATGCCGCCTCAGCGTGCCGGGAGCCACATCCGCCTGCGCGCGCAGCTCCCCGACGCTCGCGAAGCTCCAGCAAAGGAGAGAAGTGACCACTACCTCCATGCGCCCGACGGCCGCCCCGGACATCGCTGAGGAGTTCTCCCTTTCCCGCCGCGCCTACGGCCAGGATCCGTCCCTCACCGCCACCTGGGTGGGGGTGTCCTTAACTGGCTTTTCGGCTCGGACCGCACCGGCGTACACGCCGTACTGCTCGTCGCCGCGGACACGGAGGAGGCGCTCGACGAAAAGCTCAAGAACATCACCGCAGCGGATTCGGTTCGTGCGGACCACCGGTGCGGTGTACGCCTTCACGCCCTCGATCACCACCCTGCGGCGGCTTGCCGCGAACCAGTCCCTGCACGAGAAGGTCTGAGCCGCCATGAATGACACCCGCCATGACCTGCACGGTCGGCCCACCGGAGCCGAGCGCGCCAATGAGAAGACCTATCAGCAGCTCGCCCGCGAACTCCTGCTGATCGGCCCCGAGCCGGCCAACGAAGACCTCAAGCTCCGCTACCTCGACGTGCTGATCGACGAGGGGCTGGAGCGCCCCGCAGCCCCCAAGCGCATCCTGATCGTCGGCGCGGGCATCGCCGGTCTGGTCGCCGGCGATCTGCTGACCCGCGCCGGGCACGATGTGACGATCCTGGAGGCCAACGCCAACCGGGTAGGCGGCCGGATCAAGACCTTCCACACCAAGAAGGGCGAGCCGCCGCCCTTCACCGACCCCGCGCAGTACGCGGAGGCCGGGGCGATGCGCCTGCCCAGCTTCCATCCGCTGACCCTGGCGCTGATCGACAAGCTCGGCCTGAAGCGGCGGCTGTTCTTCAACGTCGACATCGACCCCACGACGGGCAACCAGACCGCCCCCGTCCCCCCGGTGGTCTACAAGTCGTTCAAGGACGGCAAGGTCTGGACGAACGGCGACCCCAGCCCCGAGTTCCAGGAGCCGGACAAGCGCAACCACAGCTGGATCCGTACCAACCGCGCGCAGGCACGGCGCGCCCAGTACGCCACCGACCCGTCCCAGATCAACGAGGGCTTCCACCTCACCGGCTGCGAATCGCGGCTGACCGTCGGCGAGATGGTCAACCAGGCACTGGAGCCGGTGCGCGACTACTACTCCGTACTCCAGAGCGACGGGAAGCGGATCAACAAGCCCTTCAAGGAGTGGCTGGACGGCTGGGCCGGGGTCATCCGCGACTTCGACGGCTATTCGATGGGCCGCTTCCTGCGCGAGTACGCCGGGTTCAGCGACGAGGCCATCGAGGCGATCGGCACGATCGAGAACATGACCTCACGGCTGCACCTCGCGTTCTTCCACAGCTTCCTGGGCCGCAGCGACATCGACCCGACCGCCACATACTGGGAGATCGAGGGCGGCAGCCGGATGCTTCCCGAGGCGCTCGCCAAGGATCTGCGGGACCAGATCGTGATGGGCCAGCGGATGGTCCGGCTGGAGTACTACGACGCGGGCCGCGACGGCCACCACGGCGGACTCGCCGGGCCGGGCGGCCCCGCTGTCGCGATCCAGACCGTGCCCGAGGGCGACCCGTACGGAGAAGTGCAGACCTGGACCGGTGACCTGGCGATCGTCACCATCCCCTTCTCCAGCCTGCGGTTCACCACCGTGACCCCGGCCTTCTCGTACAAGAAGCGCCGCGCCGTCATCGAGACGCACTACGACCAGGCCACCAAGGTGCTCCTGGAATTCTCGCGCCGTTGGTGGGAGTTCAGCGAGGAGGACTGGAAGCGGGAGCTCGACGCCATCGCGCCCGGTCTCTACGAGTACTACCAGCGGTGGGGCGAGGACGACGCCGAGGCCGCGGTGGCCGTGCCGCAGAGCCTGCGGGACCTGCCCACCGGGCTGCTCGGCGCCCATCCGAGCGTGGACGAGAAGCGCATCAGCCGGAAGCAGGTGGAGTACTACCGGAACTCCGAGCTGCGCGGCGGCGTGCGGCCGGCCACCAACGCCTACGGCGGCGGCTCCGCCACCGACAACCCCAACCGTTTCATGTACTACCCCTCCCACCCCGTCCCCGGAAGCCAGGGCGGCGTGGTGCTGGCCGGCTACTCCTGGTCGGACGACGCCGCGCGCTGGGACTCCTTCGAGGACCACGAGCGCTACGGCTACGCCCTCCAGAACCTCCAGTCCGTGCACGGCCGCCGGATCGAGGTCTTCTACACCGGTGCCGGCCAGACCCAGAGCTGGCTGCGCGACCCGTACGCCTGCGGTGAGGCGGCCGTCTACACCCCGCACCAGATGACCAGCTTCCACCTCGATGTGGTGCGGGCCGAGGGTCCTGTGCACTTCGCCGGTGAGCATGTGTCGCTCAAGCACGCCTGGATCGAGGGTGCGGTGGAGACGGCCGTACGTGCCGCGATCGCAGTCAACGAGGCTCCCGCGGCGGACGAGAGCGCCGTCGGCGGGCGGGCCGCGGCGCCCCGCGAGCGCCGGGAATCCACCACCTCGCCGGACCGGACGCGAGAGGACGTGCTGACGTCATGACCACATCCAGGACCTGCACGGTGGCCGAGTACCTGGCCCTCAGGCTGGAACAGCTCGGCATCACCCATCTGTTCGGCGTTCCCGGCGACCACCTGGGCCCGTTCCTGTCGACACTGCACGAGAAAACCGCGGTGCGCTGGGTCGGCACCCCCACCGAGGGAGGCGCCGGCCAGGCCGCGGACGCGTATACGCGGGTGAAGTCCGCCGACGCGCAGATCACGCTCGGTGAGCAGGGCATCGGCGCGGTCGCGGTCACCTACAGCGTGGGTGCGTTCAACCTGCTCAATGCGATCGGCGGCGCCTTCGCGGAGTACGTACCGCTGATCGCGATCAACGCCGCCCCGTCGTACGAGTCGTGGCTCAACCAGCAGGCGATCGGCCTGCTCACCTCGCATATGTCCCAGCGCCCCGACAGCAACCTGGACGTCTACCGCCAGGTGACGGTGGACGCCCAGGCCATCTCCAACCCGGGCCTGGCCCCCACCCAGATCGACAGCGCGATCACCGCATGTCTCTCCCACCGCAGGCCGGTGTACCTGGAGGTCATGGATGACGTCTGGGAAGCGCAGTGTCCCGCACCGCAAGGCCGTCTGACGCGGCGGGAGCGGCCCGTCACCGCGAAGAACCAGCGCATGCTCGAACGGGCGGTCACGGCATGTGTGGACCTCGTCCGGACCTACCGCAACCCGATCCTGTGGGCCGGCGAGGAGATCGACCGCTTCCGGCTGTCCGACGAGTTCGAGAAGCTGGTCCGCGAGACCCGCATCCCGTTCTGCACCACCGTGGGCGCCAAGTCCGTGGTGTCCGAGTACACCCCGGGCTTCTCCGGCGTCTACAACGGCAAGGCCAGCAATCCGCAGGTCGCCGAGGTCTTCAACAACGCGGGCTGCCGCATCGGGCTGGGCTCGTGGGCGACCTCGAAGAACCTCGGCGGCGAGCGGTCGATCGGCGACGACTGGGCGGTCGCCGCCCACGACGGGGTACATGTCGGCGCCTCGTACTTCCCCGATGTACAGCTCGCCCGGTTCCTGCCCGCGCTGCGCGAGCGCCTGGTAGCCGAGTTCGGAAGCGGCTCCTTCGCCGCGGACTACTTCGCCAGGGCCCATGGCGAGGGCCTCGACGTCCCCGACAGCACCGCCGCCTACCTGGCTTCCCAGACCGGCGGGCCCTACCCGGAGGCCGTGACGTACGACAGCTTCTTCCGCCATATCAACGCCTTCCTCGACTCGCAGACCACTGAGCCCTCGGGCGAGCGCAGCAACCCGTTCACCGTGGTGTGCGACGCCGCGTTCGCGCTGATCGGCTCGATGAATCTGCGGATGGCGGAACGCGCCTCGTACGTGGCGCAGAACAGCTGGCTGTCCATCGGCTACTCGGTCGGCGCGGCCACCGGGGTGGCGCTCGGGCGGTGCCATGCGGCAAAGCGCCCGATGGTCTTCGTCGGCGACGGCTCCTTCCAGGAGACGTGCCAGGAGATGTCCACCCATGTGCGGCACGGTCTGCGCCCGGTGGTGTTCATCCTGGACAACGAGGCCTTCTACGGCATCGAGCAGATGCTCGTCCACCCCTGCTACTACAAGGACGGGGCACCGTCCTCCGACGGCGCCGACTTCTACAACGAACTGCACCCCTGGCAGTACGAGAAGCTCGCGGAGGTCTTCGGCTCCGCCAAACACCCGATGCACGGCTTCGCCGTCCGTACACACGACGAACTCGCCACCCTGCTCCAACGGATCGCCGAGCCCAGCGACAAGATCAACCAGGGCCCGGTCGTCGTACGGGTGCAGTTCAAGCGGCACGACTATCCCGAGGCACTCAAGTACAAGATCGTCGAGACCTTTCCGCCGTCCGGCGACGCTCTGCCGGAAGGGAACGTGCGATGACCGGCCGAGCGAACAGCGGCCCGCGGCGACCGGCGTCATCCTCGCGATGCCTCGGACGGGGTCCGGTGTGTTCTGACGGGCTCGGCTGAGTTCTGACGGACCCGGGGGTGGATTCCCCCCGGTCGGGGGCCGGTCCGGCGGTGCCTTCGGCCGCATCCAGGGTGGCGTGAGTTCCCTGGATGCGGCCATGGCCGGCCCGGCCCCTTCCCGTACCGCCACCGCGTCAGGAGGGGAGCGCCGGCGGGCGCCGGAGTCCGCTCCGGGCCGTGCGGGTCAGACGGCTGTGGGAGTGGGTGGCAGGACCGGTCCGCCGTCCCGCGGTCCGGCGGCGGGGCCCGCGCCGGGTCTCTCTCTGTCCGCGGTGGGAAGGACCAGCATCTTCGTCACCGTGCCGTCGTCCCCGACCACGTCGCGGACGTGCGCGAATCCCAGTTTCCTGCCCAGCGCCAGACTCGCGGCGTTCTCCGCGCCCACCATTCCGTAGACCTCGTCGAGCTTCAAGGTGTCGGCTGCGTAGTCCAGCAGACCGCATACCAGCTCGGTGCCCACGCCCTTCCCCCAGCTCTGCCTGACCAGGGCGGCGACCACCTCGTAGCCGTCGACGTTGCCCGTCTTCTTGATCTCGGCGTGGCCCACATAAACGCCCTCGGCCCACACTCCCCACACGTCGAACATGTTTTTGGGATAGATCTCGTTGAGAATTGCTGCGAATACGGCCCTGATCTCTTCTTCGGGTGACCGCTCCTGACCCATCCAGCGGCAGACCTCTTCGTCACGGAGCAGGGCCACGAAGGCATCCTCGTCCTCGGGCCGGTAGGGCGAAAGAACCAGTCGTTCGGTACGCAGGATCGGGGTCATTCCAGGTTCCCTTCTCATCGTGAACGCCATGTGGTCTCGGTGGAGTGAAAGGCAATGCCGGTACGGGTGCAGGAGGGGCGGATTCCGGGTGGCGCAGGCAGCCCGGAGAGGAACGCTCAGGCCGCTTCCGGGCATGGGCGGGCGGCTGTGATGTGACCCGATATCCGTTGAACGCCGTTCGAGGGAACGGGAGTTAACCCCTCATGCAGTCGAACGCGGCGGCTCGCTGACGGAGCGCAGCGGCGCCGCGCCCTCCAGCCGGGCACGACGGCGCCTCGTCACGGACCGGCCACTGAGAAAAACCCCCGCGATCCGCAGTTCCCTCACCCCGTAAAAGTCCCGAACTCCGCTCTCAGGCATCCGGCCCGGGCGGCGCATGTCACTGGTATAGCGTAATAGGCGCCTATCGTCACTACTTTGCACCAAAACCGATATGCCGGGTAATGAAGATGTACGACATCATTTGCCGTAGGGCGTCGGAACGCAGGGATGCGAGGGGCTGCGGCCACCGGCCGGCCGGGGAAAGGAAAGCGGCCACCAGGAGCGATTTCCTGGTGGCCGCGGTATTTCAGGGTGATGGGGGCGAGCCCGGTTCAGCGGTGTCGCCGTGGGCGTCCGTGCGAGCCGCGCCGGCTGGTGGCCGGCGGTCGCGGCCCGCACGGAGGGTGGTGCGGGAACGGGCAGGGCATGGCGGTCAGTTGTGGCCCTGCGGGGCGGATCCGGTCAGGAGCCGACGTGGTCCATGCGTTCGCGCAGGCTGCGGGGCCGCATGTCGGTCCAGACCTCGTCGACGTAGGCGGAGCACTCGTCCTGGGTGCCTTCCTTGCCCACGGCGTGCCAACCGGCGGGGATCTCCAGGTCGGCCAGCCACAGCGAGTACTGGTCCTCGTCGTTGCGCAGCACCTGGTAGCGAGCGTTCTCGTCCATGTCACGTTCTCCTGTCGTGGATTGACTTGTCGGTCGGGCAGGTCATCGGGTGGTCGGGCGGTTCATCGGGCGGTCGGGCGGTTGGTGGCAGCAGGGGCCGGGTCGTGCGGTCCGGTAGTGCGGCCCGAGGGGGCCGGGCGGGCGGGTGATCCCGTTCAGGCTGCCGTCAACGGCCGGTGCGCGGCGGCCCTTTCGGTAAACCGACGCGGCGAGGTACGCGAGCGTCGCCGGTACGGCGGTGGCCGCGACGAGCACGGCTGCGCGGCCCCCGGCCCGCCCGCTCATGCGCTGTCCCGGGCGTGCTGGGCGATCCGGCGGAGCGCCTCGGCGAAGTCACCGGCCACCGCCCGTACGGTCGTCTCCTCGTGTACGTCGGGACGGTAGTGCCAGGTGAAGGAGAGGCGGCCCTCCTGTACCGCGCCGACGGCCTCCAGCAGGTGGGAGCCACCGTCGCGGGGGTCGTGGTCCTGGCCGAAGGAGCCGTGCTCGGCGCGTACCAGGGCGCCGGCGGTCCCACCCGGCCGGGCGTCCCACTGGCCCAGGTAGTTGAACACGATCTGCCCGCGGCCGGTGCGGTCCAGGCGCTCGCGCACCTCGGCAGGGCCATGGGTACGCAGGGCACCGAAGCCGAGGCCGTTGCCGGGGACGGCGCGCAGCTGGCGCCGGACCGACTTGACCAGGGCCCGCCAGTCCCGGGAGGCCGTGAGGTCGGAGGGATCGGTCACCTGGAGGCCGACCGGGTAGACGGTGGTGAACCAGCCGACGGTGCGGGAGAGGTCCACCCCGTCCAGGACGTCCTCGCGGCCGTGCCCTTCGAGGTCGATGCAGACCCGGTCATGGCCGGTCCAGCGTGCCAGGGAAAGGGCCAGCGCGGCCAGCAGGACGTCGTTGATGCGGGTGCGATAGGCGGTGGGGGCCGCACGCAGCAGCGCCGTGGTGTCCGGCTCGTCCAGGGTCACGGTGACCGTACGGGACGCGCCGGCGGGGGTGCCGGTGTCATGGTCGACGGGCAGCGGAGCGGGGGTCGCGGCCTCCTCCCAGTACGGCAGTTCGTGGTCCAGGCCGCCGTCGGCGACATGTGCCGCCAGGCCCCTGGCCCAGTCCCGGAAGGCGGTGGTCCGCTCGCCGAGCGTGATCGCCCCTCCCGTTGCGGCCTGCTGGTAAGCGGTCTCCAGGTCGTCCAGCAGGATGCGCCAGGACACCGCGTCGACGACCAGGTGGTGGGCCACCAGGAGGAGGAAGGCGGGGCGGTCCGGGTCACCGGTGAACAGCGCCGCCCGGAGCAGCGGACCCTGTCCGATGTCGAAGCCGGTGTGCAGGTCGTCGGCGGCCTTCCCCATGGCGGTGTCGGCCTCGTCGGGCGGCAGACCGGTCAGGTCGTGCCGGGTGAGGAGGCCATGAGGGGCGGACGGTGGCGGGTTCTGCTGGCGCCGGCGGCCGCCGGCCTCGGTGAACTGCATGCGCAGCGCGTCGTGGTGCTCCAGCAGGGCGGCCAGCGCTTCCTCCAGGGCCGCCGGGTCGGGGGTGCCGTCCAGTTCGAGCAGCGCCGACTGGTTGAAGTGGTGGTGGTTGGCCCGGGGCGTGGCGAAGAACCATGCCTGGATGGGGGTGAGCGGAAGGTCTCCGGTCACCGGGCCGCTGTCGGTCCGGTCCGGCCCGGTGGTGACGACGGTGGCGAGTGCCGCCACCGTCTGATGGGTGAACAGGTCCTTGGTGGCCAGGTGCAGTCCGGCCCTGCGCAGCCGGGAGACCACCTGCATGCTGAGGATCGAGTCGCCGCCGAGGTCGAAGAAGTTGTCGTCGGCTCCGACGGTGTCGAGGCCGAGGACGTCGGCCCAGATCTGGGCGATCCGGCGTTCGGTGTCGGTGCGCGGGGCGATGTGCGGTCCGGTGGAGGCCGCTGCCGGATCGGGCTCGGGCAGGGCGCGCCGGTCGGTCTTGCCGTTCGGGGTGAGCGGCAGCCGCGCCAGGGGGACGAACACCGACGGCACCATGTGCGGCGGCAGGAGGCGGGCCAGGTGGTCGCGCAGCTCCGGGACGGGCATCGGCTGCGGCGTACCGTCGGCCGGAACGACGTAGGCGACCAGCCGCCCGGGGCCGGCGGGGCGCTGCCCGGCCGCGGCCCGTACGACGACCACCGCGTCCCGCACCCGGGGGCTGCGCCGCAGCGCGCTCTCGATCTCGCCGGGCTCGATGCGGAAGCCGCGCACCTTGACCTGTTCGTCGGCGCGTCCGGCATAGCGCAGATCGCCGTCGGCGCCCCATCGCACCAGGTCCCCGGTGCGGTACATCCGCTCGCCCGGGGCGCCGAACGGGTCGGCGACGAACCGGGCCGCGGTCAGCCCCGGGCGTGCCAGGTAACCGCGGGCGAGCCCGGCGCCGGCCACATACAGTTCGCCGGTCACACCGACCGGCACGGGGCGCAGGGCGGCGTCCAGGACGTACGCCCGGGTGCCGCCGAGGGGGCGGCCGATGGGCGGGGTACCGGCTCCCGCAGCCAGCGGGCCGGTCAAGGTGGACACCACCGTCGCCTCGGTCGGGCCATAGGAATTGATCATGCGGCGGCCGGGGGCCCAGCGCTCCACCAGGTCCGCGGGGCAGGCCTCGGCGCCGACGATCAGGGTGCGCAGGTGCGGCAGGCCGTCGGCAGCCTCGGGCGGCACGGTGGCCAGTGCCGCGGGCGGGATCAGTGTGTGGGTGATCCGCTGCTCGGCGAGCACCTCGGCGAGCCGTTCGCCGAGCAGCGGTCCCTCCTCGCCCGCGACCAGTGTGGCTCCGGAGAGCAGCGAGATGCACAGCTCCAGGACGGAGGCGTCGAAGCTGGGTGAGGCGAACTGGAGGACCCGGTCGCCCGGGTGTACCTCGTACCGGGCGGCGGCCTCCGCGGCGAAACCTGCAAGACCGGTGTGGGTGACGGCCACTGCCTTGGGGGTGCCGGTCGATCCGGAGGTGTAGATGACGTAGGCGGGGTGCCCGTCGGCCAGCGGGGCGATGCGGTCCGCGTCGGTGGGCGCCGCGTCGGGGCCGTCCGTACGCCAGATGCCGGCGGGGTCGTCGAGGACCACGGCGGCCGCGGAGTCGCGCACCATGAAGTCCCGCCGCTCGGCCGGGTAGGCCGGGTCCACGGGCAGGAAGGCGCCGCCGGCCTTGGCCACGGCCAGCTGCGCCACCACCGACTCCGCCGAGCGGGGCAGCGCCAGCGCCACCACGCGCTCGGGTCCCACGCCGCGGCCGATGAGGTGGTGTGCCAGCCGGTTGGCCGCGCGCTCCAGCTCCGCGAAGGTCCGCTCGTGTGCGCCGTCGACGAGCGCCACCGCGTCGGGCGTCCGGGCCGCCTGCCGCTGGAACAGCTCGGGCAGGGTGGCCGGGCGCACCGCGCCCGGGGTGGCGCACCCGTGGGCCAGCAGCCGCCGCAGTTCGCCGTCCGGGGCGAGGGGCAGCGCGCCGAGGGGGCGGTGCGGGTCCTCGGCGATGCCGGTCAGCAGTGTGGTGAGCTGGTCGGCCATCCGCTCGGCGGTGACGGCGTCGAACAGGTCGGTGTTGTAGGTGATCAGCCCGTGCAGCGCGCCGGAGCCGGTCTCGGCGAACTCCAGCGTGACGTCGAAGCCGGCGTGGTGGGTGTCCGGCTCGATGTCGCTCACCTGGAGACCGGGCAGGTCCAGCGCCGCTCCGGGCGCGTTCTGGAGCACGACCATGGCCTGGAAGAGCGGGGCGCGGCTGGTGTCGCGGACGGGCTGGACCTCGTCCACCACCTGCTCGAACGGCACGTCCTGGTGCGCGAAGGCGTCCAGGACCGTCTCCCGCACCTGCGCCAGGAATTCGGGGAAGGCCAGGTCCGGGTCGACGGCCGAGCGCAGCACCAGCGTATTGACGAAGAAGCCGATCAGGCGCTGGGTCTCGGCGCGGTCGCGGCCCGAGGTGACGGTTCCGACGGCGACGTCCTGCTGTCCGGACAGCCGGGCGAAGAGGGTCTGCGCGGCGGCGACCAGCGTCGTGAACAGGGTGGTCTGCCGGGCCCGGCCGAACTCCGCCAGCATGCGGGACGTCTCCGGCGGGAGGACGAGCGGGACGGTTGCCCCGCTTCTGGTCTGTACGGCCGGGCGCGGCCGGTCGGTGGGCAGCTCCAGGGGCTCGGTTCCGGCCAGGCGTTCCTGCCAGTAGCGCAGTTGCTCCTCGGCGGCCGCCCCGTGTGCGGTGCGCTGCCAGTGCGCGACATCGGCGTACTGCACGGGCAGCGGTGGCAGTTCGGTGGTGATGGCGCCGACGGCGGCCCGGTAGAGATGCGCCAGGTCGCCGGTGAGCACCGCGGTCGACCAGCCGTCGGTGATGATGTGATGGAGGGTCAGCGTCAGGACGTGGTCGTCGTCCGCCAGCCGGATCAGCCCGGCCCGCAGCAGGGGGCCCTGGCGCAGGTCGAAGGGGCGGGTGCGGTCGTCGGACAGCAGCCGTGCCAGCTGCCCCGCGCGGTCGTCGGCGGGCAGCGCCGACAGGTCGTGCAGCGGCAGCGGTACGTCCTGGGGCAGGTGGATGACCTGGATGCCCTGGCCGTCCTCCGAGTCGAAGGTGGTGCGCAGCGACTCGTGCCGGGCCGCCAGCGCCGTCAGGGCGGCGCCGAGCGCGGCGGTGTCGAGCCGGCCGTGCAGCCGCAGGGCCAGCGGGGTGATGTATTCGGAGCTGCCGGGCGCGAACGCGTCGAGGAACCACAGGCGTTGCTGTGCGAAGGACAGCGGCGGCGCGGTGTCCCGGGGTGCGGGGACGATGGCGGCCCGGCCCGCGGGGGCGGTCTCCGGTTGCGTGAGCAGCGCGGCGAGTGCGGCCGGGGTGGGGTGGGTGAACACCGCCCGCGGGGTCAGGTCGGTCCCGAACGCCTCCGCCAGCCGGGAGGTCAGCCGGATGCTGAGGATCGAGTCGCCGCCCAGCGCGAAGAAGTCGTCCTGTACGCCGACCCGTTCCACGCCGAGCACCTCGGCCCAGACCTCCGCCGTGCGGCGTTCGGCCTCGGTGCGGGGTGCGACCGGCTCCGGCCGGTCGGTGCCCGTACCGGGTGCGGGCAGGGCCGCGCGGTCCACCTTGCCGTTGGCGCTCAGGGGCAGTGCCGCCAGTGCCACGAACGCCGTGGGAACCAGGTAGTCGGGCAGGGTGTCCCGGGCGTGGGTGCGCAGCGCCTCGGTGTCGAGGCCGTCATGCCCCACGACATAGGCGACCAGCCGCTTCGTCCCGGACCGTTCCGCACGGGCCACCACCGCCACGTCCGCGACGCCGGGGTGGGCCGCCAGGGCGCCCTCCACCTCTCCGGGCTCGACGCGGAAGCCGCGGATCTTGACCTGGTCATCGGTGCGGCCGAGGAACTCCACTGTGCCGTCGAGCCGGCGGCGGGCCAGGTCCCCGGTGCGGTACATCCGGGCGCCGGGCGGTCCGGACGGGTCCGCGACGAACCGGTCCGCGGTCGCGCCGGGGCGGCCGAGGTAGCCGCGGGCCACCCCCTCGCCCGCGAGGAAGAGTTCGCCCGCGACGCCCGGCGGCACGGGCCGCATCCGTGGGTCGAGGACATGGACCCGCATATCGTCCAGCGGGTGGCCGATGGGCACGGTGCCGGGGACCACCGCGGCGTCGGTCATGGCGAAGGACGTCGCGAAGGTCGTGGTCTCGGTCGGTCCGTAGCCGTCCACGACGGTCAGACCGGGGCAGGCGGCCAGCACGCGGCGTACGGCGGCGGCGGGGACCACATCGCCGCCGGTCCATACCTGGCGCAGCCCGTCGAAGCAGTCCGGCGCGTCCTGGGCCAGCAGCCGGAAGAGTCCGGCCGTCAGCCACAGCGCTGTCACCTCTCCCCCGGCGGCCGACCGCCGCAGCAGGGCCGCGTCCACCGCGCCCGGCGGGGCCACCACGACGCGCCCGCCGTTCAGCAGCGGCGCCCAGACCTCGAAGGTGGCGGCGTCGAAGGCCACCGGCGAGTGCAGCAGGACCCGTTCGCAGGCAGGTCCGGTGAAACGGCTGTCGGTGGCGAGCGCCGCCACGTCGCGGTGGCGCACCCCCACGGCCTTCGGTGTGCCGGTCGAGCCGGAGGTGAACATCACGTACGCCAGCCGGTCCGGGTCCGCGGGCGGCAGCGCCGGCGCACCGGCCGGGTCAGCGGTCCGCGCGGCCCTCACCTCCCCGGCGGTCAGGCGGGCCGTGGCGCCCGCCTGGTCGAGCAGGGTCCGGCGGCGCTCCTCGGGCGCGCGGCCGTCCACGGGCACATACGCGCCGCCCGCCTTGAGCACCGCCAGCTGCGCCACCACGAGTGCGGCCGAGCGGTCCATGAACAGCGCCACCCGGCCCTCGGGGGCCAGGCCGTCCGCCCTCAGCCGGTGAGCCACCCGGTCTGCCCAGTCAGCGAGTTGACGGTACGTCAGCTCACTTCCGTCCACATCGGTGAGCGCGATCGCGTCCGGGGTGCGGTGCGCCTGCTCGGCGAAGAGGTCCACCGGCGAGCCGCCCGGGGCGGGGCGTGCGGTGGTGTTCCACCGGCGCAGCACCGCGCGGTCGGCGGCGGTGAGCAGGCCCAGGTCGTCCAGAGAGCGGGCGGTGCCGTCGGCGACCGCGGTCAGCAGGGCCTCCAGGTGGGCCGCGGCCCGCTCCACCGTCGCACGGTCGAACAGCGCCCCGTCGTAGGCGAGGTCGAAGCCGAGGCGGTCGGCGAGGTAGGCGCGCAGGCACAGCGGGAAGTTGGTGGCGTCCTCGGCGCGTACGTCCTGGATGCGGATGCCCGCACCGGCGGCGGCCGCCTCGTCGAAGGGATAGTTCTCGAACACCACCATGCTGTCGAACAGCGCCTCGCCCGCGGGGAGTTCGCTGAGCGCCTGGATGCGGGCGAGCGAGACGAAGTCGAAGCGCCGGGAGTCGCTCTGCTGCTCCTGGAGGTCGCGCAGCCAGGGCAGGACGCCCCGGTCGCCGTCGGTCCGGGCGCGGGTCGGCACGGTGTTGATGAACATGCCGACCATGGACTCCACGCCCGGCAGTTCGGCCGGGCGGCCGGAGACCGTGGTGCCGAACACCACGTCCCGGCGGCCGCTGTAGCGCGCCAGCAGCAGCGCCCAGGCGCCCTGCACCACCGTGTTGACGGTGAGCCCGTTCCGCCCGGCCGTCTCCCGCAGCCGGGCGGAGACGTCGGGGGTGAGCTCCATGTGCACCAGCGCGTTCGACCGGGCGCGGTGCGCCTCGACGGGCGGCCGGTCGTAGGGCAGCGGGGTGCGGGCGGTGAACCCGGTGAGGGTGCCGGCCCAGTGCCGCTCGGCCTCCTCCTCGTTCTGCTCCCCCAGCCACTGGAGGAAATCCCGGAACGGCCGTCGGGCCGGGGGCCGGACGGTGCGTCCCTCGACCGTCGCCGCGTACTGCGCGCACACGTCGGCGAAGAGCGCTCCGGTGCTCCAGCCGTCGAGCATCAGGTGGTGCGAGGACCACACCAGCACGATCTGGTCGCCGGGGAGCGCGGCCACCGCGATCCGGCTCAGCGGTGCGGTGGTCACGTCGATGCCGGCCGCGCGGTCCTCGGCGAGCAGCCGTTCCTGCGCACGGTCGCGCTCGGCGGGTGTCAGGGTCCGCCAGTCGTGGTGGACGACGGGCAGGACGGCGCGACGGTGGACGACCTGCACGGGCCGGGGCAGGCCCTGCCAGCGGACGCTGCTGCGCAGCGCCGGGGTGTGGTCGGCGACCGTCTGCCAGGCCGCGGCGAACGCGTGCGGGTCGGCGACCCCGGCGATCCGCACCGCCATCTGGTCGAAGTAGGCGCCCGCCGAGTCGACCAGCCCGTGGAAGAGCATGCCGGCCTGGAGCGGGGTGAGCGGATGGATGTCCGCCACTTCCCGTCCGTCGCCCGCGACCAGGTCCACCTGGTGCTGGTCGAGCCGGGCGAGCGGGAAGTCGGACGGGGTACGGCCGCCGGTGTCCGGCCGGGCGCAGTGCGCGATGAGGTCGGTCAGCGCCGCGACGGTCTCCTCGGCGAGGCGGCGTACGGTGGACTCGTCGTACATGGCGGGCGGGTAGGTCCAGCCGAGTTCGAGCCGGCCGTCCTGGACCACGCCCGTCACGTCGAGCAGATAGGTGCGGGTCTCGTCCGGATCGGTGTCCTGCCCGGCCGGGGGCAGGGCGGCGCGGTAGAGGCCGTCGTCACTCGGGCGGTCGCCGGACGCGATGTCCCACTGGCCGTGGTAGTTGAAGCCGACGCGCGGCGCGGGCGCCTCGGGCAGCCGGTTCTCCGGTGCGAGGTGGCGCAGCGCGCCGTAGCTCAGTCCCCGCAGCGGTACGGCGCGCAGCTGCTCCTTGACGGACCGGACGGTGTCGCGCCAGTCCGCGTCCGGGGCGACGGACAGGGCGAGCGGGAACTCGGCGGTGAACCAGCCGACGGTGCGGGACAGGTCCAGGTCGTCGAAGAGGTCCTCGCGACCGTGGCCTTCCACGCCGATGAGTACGGTGTCCCGGCCGCTCCAGCGGGCCAGGGTACGGCCGAGGGCGCTGAGCAGGACGTCGTTGACCTGAGTGCGGTAGACGTCCGGGACCTGGCGCAGCAGGGCGTCGGTCTCGGTCCGGCCCAGGCGGACGGTGACGGTGGCGGCGGTGCCGTGGGTGTGGGGGCCGGGACGGTCGACGGGGATGTCGGCCGGAGCCCGGCAGGTCCGGGTCCAGTACGCCAGGTCACCGTCGAAGGCGCCGGAGCGGGTGTGCCGCTCCAGGCGGGCCGCCCAGTGCCCGTAGCCGCTGCTCGCCGGGGGCAGGCAGGCCGGCCGCCCGGCGGCGCAATTGCGGTAGGCGGTCTCCAGGTCGCCCAGCAGGATGCGCCAGGACACGCCGTCCACTGCCAAATGGTGCACGGTGAGCAGGAGTTGGGCGGGACGTCCGGGCCCGCAGTCGAAGAACAGGACCCGCACGACCCGGCCCTCGGTGACGTCCAGGGAGGTCTGTGCGGCGGCGGCCGCGCGCTGGACGGCCTCCTCCTGCCCGGGGGCGTCGAGGCCGGTCAGGTCGTGGCGTGAGAAGACGTCCCGGGGGGCGGTGGGCAGTACCTCCTGGCGCCAGGAACCGTCGGCATGGCACCACCGGGTGCGCAGCGCGTCGTGCTGGGCCACCAGGGCGTCGACCGCGTGCCGCAGGGCCGGCTCGTCGCTGTCCGGGGCCAGCTCCAGCCGGTTGGTCATGGTGAAGCGCAGTGCGTCCCCGGGCCGTCGGCCGTCGAGGTACCAGTGCTGGATGGGGGTGAGCGGCGCCGGTCCGGCCGGGGCCTCGGTGCCGTCGGCGGGCGGCGGGGTCACGGCGGCGGTGCGCAGGGCGAGTTCCGCGACGGTCTGGTGGCGGAAGACGTCCTTGGAGGTGAGGGCGAGCCCGGCCCGGCGGGCCCGGGAGACGATCTGGATGCTGAGGATCGAGTCGCCGCCCAGGGCGAAGAAGTTGTCCTCGACGCCCACCCGGGGGATGCCCAGCACCTCTGCCCAGATGCCGGCGAGGCCGGTCTCGGTCTCCGTGCGCGGGGCCACGTACGGCGTCCCGGCGTCGAGCTGGACGGGGGGTGCGGGCAGGGCGCGCCGGTCGGTCTTGCCGCTGCTGGTCCGCGGAATCCGCTCCAGGGGGACGAACACCGCGGGGACCATGTAGTCCGGCAGGGTCCGGCGCAGCCGCACGCGCAGCTCCTCCGCCGGAGGCGTCTGCGAGCCGGTGGGCACCACATAGGCCACCAGCCGTTTCCGGCCCGCGTGTTCGGGGGCCACCACTACGGCGTCGCCGACCGCGGGGTGGCCGAGCAGGGCGGCCTCGATCTCGCCGGGCTCGATGCGGAAGCCCCGGACCTTGACCTGTTCGTCGGTGCGCCCCAGGTACTCCAGCAGCCCCTGGCCGTCCCGGCGCGCGCGGTCGCCGGTGCGGTACATCCGGGCGCCGGGCGGGCCGAACGGGTCGGCGACGAAGCGCGCGGCGGTGAGGCCCGGCCGTCCCAGGTAGCCGCGGGTGACCTGGGCGCCGGCGAGGTACAGCTCTCCCGGCACCCCGACCGGTACCGGCCGCAGGGCGCCGTCGAGCACATAGGCACGGAGGTTGCGGCCCGGCCGGCCGATGACGGGACGCTCGGCGTGGTCGGTGAAGCGGCCGTACACGGCGTCGACGGTGCATTCGGTGGGGCCGTAGACGTTGTACGCGGTGACGCCCGCGGTCTCCCGCAGCTCCCGCCACAGCGGTGTGCCGACGGCCTCGCCGCCGACCAGGACGATCCGGGGCCGGTGGTGATCGCCGGTGAACAGTCCGGCGGCCATCAGCTCGTGCAGGAAGGACGGGGTCACATTGACGCAGTCCAGGCGGCGTTCGGCGATCTGCCCGACGAACGCGGCCGGGTCCAGGCGCACGTCCTCGTCGACGAGGTGGACCTCCTGGCCCAGCGCCAGCAGCAGCGGGCCCTCCCACGAGGTGTCGAAGGAGAAGGCGGCGCTCAGTGCGAAGCGCAGCGGCCGTCCGTCGGTGGTGTGCGGGGTGACGAGCCCCGCCAGGTGGTCGTGGCAGAGGTTGACGAGCTGACGGTGTTCGACGGCGACGCCCTTGGGGCGGCCGGTGGAGCCGGAGGTGTAGTTGAGGTAGGCGGTGTGGGCGCCGCACAGGGCCGAGATGCGGTCGGCGTCGGTGGGGTTGTGTCCCGGCTGCCGGTCCAGGGGTGCGTCGCGCAGCGCGTCGGCCGTCAGGAGGGTCTGCGGTGCGGCGTCCGCGAGGAGGAACGCGATGCGTTCCGCGGGCAGTTCCGGGTCGACGGACAGCTGGGTGCCGCCCGCCTTGAGGACGGCGAGGAGCGCCACCAGCATGTCCGAGGTGCGCGGCAGCTGGACGGCGACCACGCGCTCCGGGCCGACGCCGAGCGAGATGAGGTGGTGGGCCAGCCGGTTGGCGCGCTCGTTCAGCGCGGCGAAGTCCAGTGTGGCGTCCCGCGCCACCAGGGCCGTGGCGTGCGGGGTGCGGGCCGCCCGGTCCTCGAAGAGGTCCACGAACGTGAGGTCCGGGACGGGCAGGGTGTCGCCCTGCCACTCCTCCAGCACCTGCCGCCGCTCCGCGCCGGACAGCAGCGGCAGTTCGCCCACCGTCCGTCCGGGGTCGTCCGCGACCGCCTCCAGCAGCAGGCGCAGCCGTTCGGCCGCCCGCTCGACGGTGGCCGTGTCGAAGAGGTCGGTGTTGTACTCGACGAAGCAGGTGACCCCGCCGTCGCGCTCCACGAAGTCGAAGCCGAGGTCGAAGGCGGCGTGCCGGCCCGGGGGCTGGAGCGTTTCGACGTCGAGGCCCGGCAGGTCCGGTGCCTCGCCGCCCAGGTTGTGCAGGGCGACCATGACCTGGAACAGGGGGGTGCGGCTGGTGTCGCGCTCCGGCTGGAGCACATCGACGAGCCGCTCGAAGGGCACGTCCTGGTGGGCGAAGGCGTCCAGCACGGTGGTGCGCACCTCGGACAGCAGCGCGGTGAACGGCAGGTCGTCGGGCACCCGGCTGCGCAGCACGAGGGTGTTCACGAACATCCCGACCAAGTGCTCCAGTTCGGGGCGCTCGCGTCCGGACGCGACGGTGCCGACCGCGACGTCCTCCTGGCCGGCCCAGCGGGCGAGCAGCACCTTGCAGGCCGCGAGCAGCGTCATGTAGAGGGTGGCGTCGGCGCCGCGGCCGGTCTCCCGCAGCCGGTCGGTCAGCGTGGCGGGCAGCGAGAACTCCAGCAGCGCGCCGTTCTTGGTCCGCACGGCGGGCCGCGGGCGGTCGGTCGGCAGCTCCAGCGGGGCCGCCTCGGACAACTTCTTTTGCCAGTAGGCGAGTTGCTCGGAGTCGGCCTCGGCCGCGCGGCTGCGCTGCCAGGCCGCGTAGTCGGCGTACTGGAGCGGCAGCGGGGGCAGTTCCGGGCGGCGGTCGTGCAGGGCCGCTGCGTACAGCTCGCCCAGGTCCCGGCCGAGCACCGCGGTGGACCAGCCGTCGGTGACGATGTGGTGCATCGCCAGGGTCAGGACGTGCTCGTCGGCGGCGAGGCGGACCAGCCGGGTCCGCAGCAGCGGCCCGTTGCCCAGGTCGAAGGGGGTGGCACCCTCGCGGGCCAGCAGCGCGTCGAGCGCGCGGGGGCGGTCGTCCGGCGGCGTGTCCGACAGGTCGTGCCGCGGCAGGTCCACCGGACGGGGGGCGTGGACGTGCTGGCGGGCGTGGCCGTCCTGCTCGGCGAAGGTGGTGCGCAGCGGTTCGTGGCGGGCCACCAGGGCGTCCAGAGCGGTGCGCAGGGCCGCTTCGTCGAGCGGACCGCGCAGGCGCAGCACGAAGAAGGTCAGATACTCGGTGCTGTCCGGCTCGAAGCTGTCCAGGAACCACAGGCGCTGCTGGGCGAACGAAAGCGGCAGTGCGGCGGTGCGGTCGGCGGCCGGGATCGTGTCGTCCGGTGCCCGGTGCGCCGCGGCCGGGTCCGGCAGGGCGGCGGCCAGGGCGGCGACGGTGGGGTGGGTGAAGAGCAGACGGGGAGAGATCTCGGCGCCGAGGACGGCGCGGAGCCGGGAGGTGACGCGGATGGCGAGGATCGAGTCGCCGCCCAGGGCGAAGAAGCTGTCCTCCACGCCCATGTCCCCGGTGTCCAGCACCTCGGCCCACACCCGGGCGACGAGGCGCTCCGCCTCGGTGCGCGGTGCCGTGCGGTCCTCGCCGGCGGCGAAGCCGTCGGGGCCGGGGGCGGGCAGGGCCCGGTGGTCGAGCTTGCCGTTGACGGTCAGCGGCAGCGCGTCCAGGGGGACATAGGCGGCGGGCACCATGTGCGCGGGCAGGGTGTGTTCCAGGTGGGCGCGCAGCGCGGCGGCGGACGGCGGGGCGCCCTGTCCGGCGGCCACGACATGGGCGACCAGCCGCCGTACCCCGGGGGTGTCCTCGCGGACCCCGACCACGGCCTCGGCGATGCCCGGGTGGGCGGTCAGGGCGGCTTCGATCTCGCCGGGTTCGATCCGGAACCCGCGGATCTTGACCTGCTGATCGGCGCGGCCCAAGTACTCCAGGGTCCCGTCGGGCCGCCACCGGGCCCGGTCGCCGGTGCGGTACATGCGGGTGCCGGGCGGCCCGAACGGGTCCGCCACGAACCGCGCGGCGGTCAGGCCGGGACGGTTCAGATAGCCGCGGGCCAGGCCCTCCCCGGCCACGTACATCTCGCCGACGGCGCCCGGCGGCACCGGGTCGAGTCCGGCGTCGAGGACACGGACGCGCAGGTCGGGAATGCCGCGGCCGATGGCACTGGCGGTGGCGCCCGTCACGGTGGCGCGGTCCAGGGGCGCGTAGGAGACGTGCACGGTGGTCTCGGTGATCCCGTACATGTTGACCAGGACGGGCGCGGTGTCCGGGTGCCGCTCGTACCAGTCGGTGAGCCGCGCCGGGTCCAGCGCCTCGCCGCCGAAGACCACCCGCCGCAGGGCCAGCCGCGCCCCGAGCTCCGGGTGTTCGGCGTCCGCGCGCATCAGGGGGTAGAACGCCGAGGGCGTCTGGTTGAGCACGGTGACCCGCTCGTCCACCAGCAGGCGCAGGAACTCCTCGGGTGACCGGGTGACTTCGTGCGGGACGACGACGAGCCGGCCGCCGTGCAGCAGCGCGCCCCAGAGCTCCCAGACGGAGAAGTCGAAGGCGTACGAGTGGAACAGCGTCCACACATCGTGCTCGTCGAAGGCGAACCAGTCCTGGGTGCGGGAGAACAGCCGCACCACGTTGGCGTGCGGGACGACCACGCCCTTGGGCCGGCCTGTGGAGCCCGAGGTGTAGATGACGTAGGCGGGCTGCTCCGGCAGCGGGCGGCGGGCCGGGGCCGGGCCGGTGGCGGGGCGCCGGGCCAGGTCGGCGCGGACCTCGGGGTCGTCCAGGAGCAGCCGGGGGCAGGCGGCCGCCCCGAGCCGTCCGGCAACGGCACCGGTGGTCACCAGCAGGGCCGGCGCGGCGTCGGTGAGCAGGTGGGCGATGCGGCCGCCGGGCAGCTCCGGGTCGACGGGCAGGTAGGCGGCGCCGGTCTTCAGCACCGCCACGATCGCCACGATCATGTCCGGGGAGCGGGGCAGGGCGAGCGCCACGAAGCGCTCGGGGCCGGCTCCGTTCTCGGCCAGCCGGTGGGCCAGCCGGCCCGCCCGCGCGTCGAGTTCGGCGTACGACAGCGAGGTGCCCGCGCAGGTGACCGCGGTGGCGTCGGGCGTACGGGCCGCCCGGTCCTCGAACAGGTCGATCAAGGTCGGTTCGGGCCGCCCGTGCTCGGTTCCGTTCCAGTCCACCAGCATCCGCCGGCGCTCCTCGGCGGTCGTCCACGCCAGTTCGCGCAGCGGCCGGTCCGGGCCGGCGGCGATCTCCGCGAGCAGCAGGCAGAGCCGGTCGGCGAGCGCGTCGGCGGTGGCGGCGTCGAAGAGGTCCGGGTCGTAGGCGAGGTCGAAGCCGAGGCGGTCGCTGTGGTGGGCGCGCAGGACCAGCGGGAAGTTGGTCGCGTCCCGCGAGGCGACGTCCAGGATGCGGACCCCGGCACCGGAGGTGCGCGCGTCGTCGAACGGGTAGTTCTCGAAGGCGACCATGCTGTCGAACAGCGCGGTGCCCGCCGGTACGTCGCTGAGCGCGGCCAGCTGCGCCAGCGAGACGGCCTCGAAGCGCCGGGATTCGGACTGGGCGTCCTGGAGGTCCCGCAGCCAGTCGGCGGCCGTGCGGTGCCCGTCGACCCGTACCCGGGTGGGCAGGGTGTTGATGAACATCCCCACCATGGATTCGACGCCGTGCAGTGCGTCCGGGCGGCCGGAGACGGTGGTGCCGAACACCACGTCCGGCTCTCCGCTGTAGCGCGCCAGCAGCAGCGCCCATGCGCCCTGTACGACCGTGTTGAGGGTGAGTCCGCTGCGCCGGGCGGTGTGCAGCAGTTCCCGGGACAGCTCGGCGGGCAGTGCCGCGGTCCGCACCGCGGCGGAGCGGGCCCGGTGGGCCTCACGGGGCGGGCGGTCGCAGGGCAGCGGCGTCGGCGTGGCGAAGCCCGCGAGGACGGTGCGCCAGTGCTCCTCGGCCGCGCGGCCGTCCCGGCCGGACAGCCAGCGCACATAGTCGCCGAACGGGCGGCGTACGGGCGGCACCGGCGCACGGTCCGCGACGAGTGCGGCGTACTCCTCGCACACCTCGGTCAGGACCTGCGCCAGGCTCCAGCCGTCCAGGATCAGGTGGTGCGAGGTCCACAGCAGATTCAGCTTCCCGTCGGGCAGCCGGATCAGGGTGAGCCGCATGAGGGGCGAGGTGCCGAGGTCCAGGCCCAGGGCGAGGTCCTCGGACTGGATCCGGGCGAGTTCGGCCGTCCGCCGCTCGTCGTCGAGATCCCGCCGGTCCAGGTGGACGGTGGGCACCGTCACCCGGCGGTGCACGATCTGGAGCGGTACGGGCACGTTCTCCCAGACGACCGAGGTACGCAGCACCGGCGTCCGGTCGACCACCCGCTGCCAGGCGCGGGCGAACGCCCGCGGGTCCGCGACGCCGTCGAGCAGCAGGGTGGCCTGGTCGAGGTAGACGTCGTCCGCCCCGCCCATCAGGCGGTGGAAGAGCATGCCTTCCTGGAGCGGGGTCAGCGGGAGGATGTCCTCGACGGCCCGCCCGTCCCCGGCCAGGCGGTCCACCCCTGCCTGGTCGAGCCGGGCCAGGGGGAAGTCGGAGGGGGTGCGGCCGCCGGCGTCCGGCCGCTCGCAGTGGGCGGCGATGGCGGCCAGCGCACGGGCGGTGCCGTCCGCCAGCTCCCGTACCGTGCTCTCGTCGTGCACCTGGTCGCTGTAGTGCCAGGTGAGCTCCAGCACGCCGTCGGCCACCACGGCCGAGACGTCCAGCAGGTGGTCGAGCGCTTCACCGGCGGCCATGTCACGGCCGGGGACCTCACCGGCGGGCGCGAAGTCCCGGCCGTGCACGCTCTCCCACTGGCCGTGGTAGTTGAAGCAGACCTGGGGCAGCGGCAGTTCGCGCAGCGTGCGGGCGGCCGGGTCGGGCGAGCCCAGGCGGGCCAGCGCCTCGTAGCCGAGGCCACGGCGGGGGACGGCCCGCAGCTGTTCCTTCACCGTCTTGAGCGTGGCGCCCCAGTCCGGTTCCCGCGACGGGCCGTCCAGGGTGAGGGTCACGGGGTACTGGGTGGTGAACCAGCCGACGGTCCGGGACAGGTCGACGGTGTCATCGGCAGCGGCAGCCGCATCGCCGTCGTTGCCGTCGTGACCGTCGACCTCCTCCCGGCCGTGCCCTTCCAGGGCCACCGTCACCCGGTCCGTGCCCGCCCAGTCGGCGAGCACCCGGCCCAGCGCGCTGAGCAGGACGTCGTTGACCTGGGTCCGGTACACGCCGGGCACCCGGCGCAGCAGGGCCTCGGTGGTGTCGCGGTCGAGGTGGGTGCGTACGGTACGGACCGAGCCGGCGAGCGCGGTGCCGGGGTGGTCCACCGGCAGCGGGGTGCGTGCCGCCTCGCTCTGGGCTCTCCAGTACGCCAGGTCGTCGTCGAGTCCGCCGCCTTGGACGTGCCGGGCCAGGTGGGCCGCCCAGGTGGTGAACGCCGTGGTGGCGGGCTCCAGTTGGACCGGCTCGTCTGCTGTGGCCAGACGGTAGGCGGTCTCCAGATCGGCGAGCAGGATGCGCCAGGAGACGCTGTCGACGGCCAGGTGATGGGCCGTCAGGAAGAGTTGTGCCCGCGCGTCCGGCTCCGGCAGGAGCAGGGCGGCGCGCAGCAGGGTGCCGGTGGCGGGATCGAGGTCCGCGCGGGCGGCGTCGGCCGCTGCCGTGAGCGCGGCGTCCCGGGCGGCGCCGGTGGTCCGGGACACGTCGTGCCGGGCCAGGAGGCCGGGCGCCACGGCGTCGGCCGGGTGCTGGTGCCAGGTGTCGCCGGTACGGACGAACCGGGTGCGCAGCGCGGGGTGGTGGGCGGCCACGGCGTGCAGGGCCCGCTCCAGGGCGTCCGGGTCGAGGTCGTACGGCAGGTCGAGCAGCATCGACATGCTGAAGTGCCGCAGCGGTCCGTGGGTGGCGAAGAACCACTCCTGGATGGGGGTGAGCGGGGCCGGTCCCGCGTCGTCCGGCCGCTGCGCCGCGGGCGCCGGGGCGGTGCGCAGCTCCACGGCGGCGGCCAGCTCGGCGACGGTCTGGTGCAGGAAGACGTCCCGGGAGGTCAGGCGCAGTCCGGCGGCGCGGGCTCGGGAGACCGCCTGGATGCTGAGGATCGAGTCGCCGCCGAGCTCGAAGAAGTTGTCGGTGACCCCCACCCGTGCGATGCCGAGCACTGCGGACCAGATCCCGGCCAGTTCCCGTTCGGCGGGAGTGCGCGGCGCCACGAACTCCCGCTCGCGCGGGGCCGTTCCGAGGTCGGGGGCGGGCAGCGCGCGGCGGTCCAGCTTGCCGCTGGTGGTCAGCGGCAGGGCGTCCACGACGACGAAGGCCGCGGGCACCATAGGGCCGGGCAGGGTGCGCTGAAGCGCCGCCCGCAGCTCGGAGGCGGCGGGGCGCCCGGTCCCGGCGGCGGGCACCAGGTAGGCGGCGAGCCGGGCGTGGCCGCGCTCGTCGGCGACGGCGACGACGGCCGCCTCGGTGACGGCCGGCAGGGCCGTGAGCGCCGCCTCGACCTCGCCGGGCTCGATGCGGTGGCCGCGGATCTTGACCTGGTCGTCGGCGCGGCCGAGGTAGTCGAGCCGTCCGTCGGCGGTCCAGCGGGCCAGGTCGCCGGTGCGGTACATCCGGCTGCCGGGCGGCCCGAACGGGTCCGCCACGAACCGCGCGGCGCTCAGACCGGGGCGGTGCAGATAGCCGCGGGCGACCTGGTCGCCCGCCAGGTACAGCTCACCGCCGACGCCGGGCGGCACCGGCTGGAGCCGGTGGTCGAGGACGTGGGCGCGCACATTGGCCAGCGGCCGTCCCACCACGGGCCGCCCGGTGCCGTCGATGCGGCAGGCCAGCGCGTCGACGGTGCACTCGGTGGGTCCGTAGAAGTTGTACGCGGCGACGTCGGGCAGAGCGGCGAGGTCCCGCCACAGCGCGGGGCCGACGGCCTCGCCGCCCAGCATCAGCAGCCGGGGGTGGTGGCGGGGGTCGGTGAGCAGCCCGGCGGGGAGGAGCTGACGCAGGTAGGAGGGGGTCAGGTCGAGGAAGTCGACGCGGTGCTCGACGACGTACTCGACCAGCGCGGCCGGATCGAGCCGGGTCGCCTCGTCGACCAGGTGCAGCGGGTGGCCGTCGGCCATCAGCAGCACGCCCTCCAGCGAGGTGTCGAAGGAGAACGACGCGGTCAGGGCCACCCGCAGCGGGCCGCCGCCCGCCTCGGCGACGAAGCCGTGCCGGTGCCCGGCCAGCAGGTTCATCAGCGACCGGTGTTCCACGGACACGCCCTTGGGGCGGCCGGTCGACCCGGAGGTGTAGATGACGTAGGCGGTGTTGCCGGGGTGCAGCGGCGCGCGGCGGTCGGTGTCGGTGGGGTCGCTCGCGGGGGCCGATGCGGGAACCGCGCGCAGGTCCGCCTCGTCGAGCAGCAGCGCCGGCCGGGCGTCGTCGAGCAGGAACCGCAGCCGCTCTTCGGGCAGTTCGGGGTCGACCGGCAGGTAGGCGGCGCCGGTTTTGAGGACGGCGAGGATCGCCACGATCATGTCGGCGGTGCGCGGCAGCCGCAGCGCGACGAGCCCCTCGGGGCCCGCTCCCCGGTCGATGAGGTGGTGGGCGAGCCGGTTGGCCCGTTCGTTGAGCGCGGCGTAGTCCAGCGTGGTGTCCCCGGCCACCAGTGCCGTCGCGTGCGGGGTGCGGGCCGTCTGCGCCTCGAAGGCGGCGGGGTAGGTGGTGGGCGCGACCGGCAGTGCGGTGTCGTTCCACTCGGTGGTCAGCCGCCGCCGCTCGCGCTCCGACAGCAGGGACAGTTCGCCCAGCGGCCGGTCCGGTTCGGCCGCCACGCCCCCGAGCAGGATGACCAGTTGCTCGGCCATCCGCGCGGCGGTCGGGGCGTCGAAGAGGTCGGTGCGGTACTCCAGCAGCCCGGTCAGCCCGTCCCCGTCCGGGACGAACTCGACGCTCAGGTCGAAGGTGGCCGCGCGGCGGGGCACGGTGACGGTGCCGGCCGTCATGCCCCGCAGGGCGGGGGCCGCGGGCGGGGCGGGGTGGAGCAGGACCATGACGTCGAAGAGCGGGTTGCGGCCCGCTTCCCGTACCGTCCGCGCGGCTTCCACGATCCGCTCGAAGGGGGTGTCGTCGTGGGCGAAGGCATCGAGGACGGCGGTGGCGGAGACGTCCAGCAGCTCGCGGTAGGAGCGTGCGGCGTCGACGGGAGCGCGCAGCACGACCGTGTTGACGAAGAGGCCGACCGCGCGCTCCAGTTCGGTGCGTCCGCGCCCGGGGGTCAGCGACCCGACGGCGATGTCGTCCTGTCCCGACCAGCGGGCGAACAGGGCCTGGCAGGCGGCGATCAGCGCGGCGAACAGTGTGGTGTGCTGCTGTGCCGCCACCTCCCGCAGCCGGGCCGCCGTGGCCGCCGGGACGCGGAACTCGTGGACCGCGCCGTCGCCGGCCTCCTCGCCGCCGCGGGGGCGGTCGAGCGGCAGCTCCAGCGGCACGGTCCCGTCCAGCTGCTTGGTCCAGTAGGAGAGCTGCTCCTCCAGCAGGGCCCCGGACAGCCGTTCGCGCTGCCATACGGCGAAGTCCGGGTACTGCGTGGCCGCCGGGGCGGGCGCGGGCGTCTCCCCGTGGGCCAGGGCGTCGTAGTGCGTGCACAGTTCGTCCAGCAGCACGCCCATGGACCAGCCGTCGGTGACGATGTGGTGCGCGGTGAGCAGCAGGATGTGCTCGTCGTCGGCCACGCGTACCAGCAGGGCCCGCAGCAGCGGACCGGTGCGCAGGTCGAACGGGCGGGAGTACTCCGCCAGCAGCAGGTCGTCCAGCGCCCCCGTGCCGGTTCCGGTCCCCTCCCCCGCCTCGGGTGCGGGACCCTGTCCTGCCCTCAGGTCGTGTACCGGCAGCGGTACGGGCGCGGCCAGGTGCACGGTCTGCACGGGACGTCCGTCGACGTCGTCGAACGTGGTCCGCAGCGACTCGTGGCGGGCCGGCGCGGCGTCGAGCGCCCGGGACAGCGCGGCCCGGTCCAGGGTGCCGGTCAGCCGCAGCGCCACCGCGCTGTTGTAGCGGGAGTCGCCGGGCCTGAGCTGGTCGAGGAACCACAGCCGCTGCTGGGCGAAGGAGAGCGGCAGGGGCTGTGACCGGTCCGCGCGCGGGATGCCCTGCCGGGCCTTGGCGGCCGGCGGGGCCTGCCCCGCCAGGCGGCGGCGCAGCGCCTCCTGCAACTCCTGCGGCAGGGCCGCGGCACGGTCCTTCTTGGCGTTCGAAGACGTCATGTCGTCGTTCCTCACCGTTCGTTGTGGTCGCTGTTGCCGCGTGCGGCGTCTTCGAGTTCGCGCAGGACGTGTTCCTCCACCAGATCCGCCAGGGCGGCGACCGTGCGGGCGGTCAGCACGTCCCGGGGTGTGAGGGCCACGCCGAAGGTCTCGTTGGTCCGGGAGGCGATGAGCAGGCTGCGCAGCGAGTCGCCGCCCAGGGCGAAGAAGTCGTCCTCGACGCCCACGGTCGTCTCCAGGGCCTGGGCCCAGACGTCCGCGAGGAATTCCTCGGTGGGAGTGCGCGGGGCGACGTGCGCGGCGGGCTCGTGCGGGTCCGGTCCTGGCGCGGGCAGGGCGGCGCGGTCGGTCTTGCCGTTCTCGGTGAGCGGGAAGCGCTCCAGGACGACGAAGGCCGAGGGGACCATGTGGCCGGGCAGTGTCCGGGCGGCGTAGGCGCGCAGCTCCGCGCCGGCCGGGACGTCGGTGTCCGGTGCGGCGAGCAGATGGGCCACCAGGCGCGGTGTTCCGGGCTCGTCCTCCCGTACGGTCACCACGGCGTCCCGCACGGCCGGGTGGCTCACCAGGGCCGCCTCGACCTCGCCCGCCTCGATCCGGTGGCCGTGCAGCTTCATCTGGTGGTCGGTGCGGCCCAGGTAGTGGAGCTCGCCCCGGGCGTCGCGGCGGACCAGGTCGCCCGTGCGGTACATCCGGTCGCCCGGTGCGCCGTACGGGTCGGCGGTGAACCGGGTGGCCGTCAGTCCCGGGCGGTGGAGATAGCCGCGGGCCAGGGAGGGCCCGCTGATCCACAGTTCGCCCGCGACGCCGTCGGCGACCGGCCGCAGCCGCCCGTCGAGCACATAGACCCCGCTGCCCTGTCGCGGGCGGCCGATGGGGGGCGCCGCGCCGTCGGGCAGGAGCGGTCCTGACCAGGTGGCGACGACCGTGGCCTCGGTGGGCCCGTAGGAGTTGATCATCCGGTGGTGCGGGGCCCAGCGGCCGACCAGGTCGGCGCCGCAGGCGTCCGCGCCGACGATGAGCGTGCGCAGGTCCGGCAGCGTCCCCGCGGTGGCGGGCGGCACGGTGGCGAGCGCGGCGGGCGGCAGCAGGGTGTGGGTGATGCGTTCCCCGCGCAGCACCTCGGCCAGGTGCTCGCCGAGCAGTGGTCCGGGCGGCGGCACCACGAGGCGGGCACCGGCCGGCAGGGCCATGCACAGCTCCAGTACCGAGGCGTCGAAGCTGGGGGTGGCGAAGGCCAGCACCCGGTCGCCCGGCCGCACTTGGTAGTGGTCGGCCTCGGCGGCGGCGAAGCCCGCCAGGCCGCGGTGGGTGACGACCACGCCCTTGGGGGTGCCGGTGGAGCCGGACGTGTAGATCACATAGACCGGGTCGTCGAGGTCGAGCGGGCGGACGCGGTCCCGGTCGGTGGGCCGGTGGACGGGTGCGGTCCCGTCCTCGGCGGCCAGGAGGTCTCGTACCTCGTCGGACTCCAGGGTGACGGCCGGGGCGGCGTCGCGCAGCATCAGCGCGATCCGCTCGGCCGGGTACCCGGGGTCCACCGGCAGGTAGGCGGCGCCGGCCTTGGCGGTCGCGAGCTGGGCGACGATCATGTCGGCCGATCTCGGCAGGACCAGGGCGACGACGTCACCGGGGCCCGCCCCCCGGGTGAGGAGATGGTGCGCCAGGCGGTTGGCGCGGGCCTCCAGTTGCGCGAAGGAGAGCCGGAGGTCCGGTGCGGTCACCGCGGGGGCGTCCGGCCACCGGTCGGCGGCCGACTCGACGAGCGCGGCCAGGGTGGCCGCCGGGACCGTGTCGGCGGGCGGCCGCGCGGTCAGCCGCTCGTGCTCGTCCGGCGGCAGGATGTCGAGCGCGTCCACGCTCGCCGCGCCGCCGGGTGCCGCCAGGGCGCCCAGGGTGTGCACCAGCTGGGCGGCCAGCGACTCGGCGGTGGACTCCTCGAAGTACCGCGGGTCGTAGCCGAGTTCGACGCTCAGGCGGGTGTCGGGCGAGACCACCACGGTGAGCGGGTAGTTGGTCGCCTCCAGGGCGTGCAGATCACGGACGCTCAGGCCGTGTGCGGTGGCCGCGGTGTCGTTGATCGGGTAGTTCTCGAAGACCACCAGGCTCTCGAACAGCGGTGATCCGGGGGGCAGTTCGCTCCAGCCGCGCAGGTCGGACAGCGGGACGTGATCGAAGCCACGGGCGTTGGCCTGCGCGGACTGGAGCCCGCGCAGCCAGTCGGCCGGGGCCGCACCGCCGTCCACGTCGCACCGCACCGGCAGGGTGTTGATGAACAGGCCGGTGATGGAGTCGGCGCCGGGCAGGTCCGCGGGCCGGCCGGAGACCGTCGTGCCGAAGCACACGTCGCGCTGTCCGCTCCAGCGCGACAGCAGCAGGCCCCACACCCCCTGGACGACGGTGTTGAGGGTGAGGTGGTGGCGCCGGGCGAAGTCCTGGAGTGCAGTGCTCTCCTGCTCGCCGAGCCGTTGCGAGAGCCAGGTGCCGGCGCGGGTGGCGGCGCCCGGGGCCGGGCGGCGGTCGTAGGGCAGCGGGGTGGGCGCGGACAGGCCCGCCAGCGCCCGGCGCCAGTGCTCCTCGGCCGGGGCCGTGTCGTGGGCGGCGAGCCAGGCGGCATAGTCGGCGAACGGCCTGCGGTCCGGCAGCTCGGGGTCGGTGCCCCGGGCGAGCGCCGCATGGCAGGCGAAGACGTCCGAGAGCACCTGGAACACGCTCCACCCGTCGAGCAGCACATGGTGGAAGGTCCACACGACCCGTACCTCTGCCGGGGAGAGCCGGATGAGGGTCAGCCGCAGCAGCGGCGCCCGGTCCAGGGCGAGCCCGCGGTCCCGGTCGTCGGCGAGCAGCCGCTCCAGTGCGGTGTCGCGCTCGTCCTGCGCCAGGGCGCTCCAGTCGAGTGCGGTGACGGGCAGGGTCACGGAGCGGTGGACGGTCTGGAGGGGCACCGGCACCTCGTGCAGGACCACCGCGCTGCGCAGCACGGGGGTGCGGTCGACGACGTGCTGCCAGGCGGCGGCCAGCAGCCGGGAGTCGGGTACGCCGTCCAGGACGAAGGTGGCCTGCTCCACGTAGAGCCCCTGGTCGGGTTCGTCGAGCCCGTGGAAGACCAGTCCGGTCTGCGTGGGGGTCAGCGGATAGACGTCCGTGACGTCCCGGCCGTCGCCGACGAGCCGGTCGACGGTCTCCTGGTCCAGGCCGGCCAGTGGGAAGTCGGAGGGGGTGCGGCCCCCGGCGTCCGGTTCCGCACAGTGCCGCACGATCTCCCGCAGCTCGGCGGCCATCTCCTCGGCCAGCTTCGCCACGGTGGTGCGCAGGTGCAGGTTCTCGGAGTACGACCAGGTGAACTCCAGCCGTTTGTCCGTCACCAGGCCGACCACGTCGATCAGATGCGGCCGGTCGGCCGCCCGGTCCATATCGCCTTCCAGCGCGCCGTGCGGTGCGTGCAGCAGACCGCCGCCCCCGGACGCGCTCCAGTCCTGCTGGCCGAGGTAGTTGAAGGCGATCTGCGGGTCGGCCGGGAGCCCGGCGGCCGCCGGGGTACGCAGATGGCGCAGCGCGCCGTGTCCCAGGCCGTGGCGGGGCAGCTTCCGCAGGCCCTCCTTGGCGGACTTCAGCGCCGTGGCGAGGTCCGCGTGCGGCGGCAGGTCCAGCGCGACCGGGAACATGGTGGTGAACCAGCCGACGGTGCGGGAGAGGTCCACGTCGTCGAAGATCTCCTCGCGGCCGTGCCCCTCCAGCCCGATCCGTACCCGGTCGTGCCCGGTCCAGCGGGCCAGCACCCGGCCCAGGGCGCACAGCAGGACGTCGTTGATCCGGGTCCGGTAGACGTCCGGGACGTCCTGGAGCAGCCGTCGGGTCTCCTCGGCCTCCAGGCGGACGGTCACGGTGTCCTCGGAGTCCGCGGAGTTGCGGCCCGTACGGTCGGTGGGCAGGTCCGGGTGACCGTCCGGCCCGCTCCAGTGGGCGAGTTCGTCGTCGAAGCCGCCGGCGGCGGTGTGGTCGTGCAGCCGCTGCGCCCAGGCGCGGAACGAGGTGGTCTTGGGGCCGAGCGCGGCCCGGCCCCCGGCCCGCACCCGTCGGTAGGCGGTGTCGAGGTCCTCCAGGATGATGCGCCAGGACACCGCGTCGACGACCAGGTGGTGGGCCGCCAGTACCAGGACCGGGCGGTCCTGGTCGCCCAGGTGGCACAGCGCGGTCTTCAGCAGCGGCCCCCCGGCCAGGTCGAAACCGGCGCACAGGTCGCGGGTCAGCGCGCGCAGTTCGGCCGCGCGCTCCTGCGGCGCCCGGCAGGAGAGGTCATGCACCTCCAGTGCGGGCGCCGCGCCGGGCGCCGCGCCGTACTGGCGCCAGTGGCCGTCGCCGGTGGCCTCGTAGCCCATGCGCAGGGCGTCGTGGTGCTCCAGCACCGCGGCCAGGGCGGCACGCAGCGCGCCCTCGTCGACCTCGGCGGTCAGCTGGAAGGAGAGCGACTGGGTGAAGTGCCCGGGACTGTCCGCGACGTTGTCGAACAGCCAGTGCTGGACGGGGGTGAGCGGCACCTCGCCGACCACCGGGCCCTGTTCGGCGTTGGACACCGCGGCCGGCAGTTGCTCGGCGGCCGCGGCCAGCGCGGCGACGGTCTGGTGGACGAACAGATGGCGCGGGGTCAGCGCGAGGCCCGCGCGGCGGGCCGCGGAGACGATCTGGATGCTGAGGATCGAGTCCCCGCCGAGCGCGAAGTAGTTGTCCTCGGCGCCCACCTGGTCCAGGCCCAGCACGTCGGCCCAGATCCCGGCGAGCGCCTTCTCGGTGTCCGTGCGCGGCGGGACGTAACCGGCGGCCGGGGCGGCCCAGTCGGGCGCGGGCAGGGCGCGCCGGTCGAGTTTGCCGGTCGCTCCCAGCGGCAGCCGCTCCAGGGGGACGACGACCGCGGGGACCAGGTGGCCGGGCAGGCTCTGTGCGAGGAAGGCACGCAGCGCGGCGGGGTCGGCGCTCGCCGCGCCCCGTGCGACCACATAGCCCACCAGGCGCTTGTGGCCGTCGGTCTCGACGACCCGCGCGGCGGCCTCGGCCACGTCGGGGTGCCGGGCCAGCGCGGCCTCCACCTCGCCCAGTTCGATGCGGAAGCCGCGCACCTTGACCTGGTCGTCGGTCCGGCCGAGGTACTCCAGCTGTCCCTCGGCGTCCCAGCGCACGAGGTCGCCGGTGCGGTACATCCGCTCGCCTGCGGGGCCGAACGGGTCCGCCAGGAAACGCCCGGCGGTCAGGCCGGGCCGCGCGAAGTACCCGCGCGCCACGCCGGTACCGGCGAGGTAGAGCTCGCCGGGGACCCCGACCGGGACCGGCCGCAGGTACGGGTCGAGAACGTAGGCGCGGGCACCGGCGACGGGGCTGCCGATCGGCGGGGTGCGGTCCGGGTCCGCGGGGTCGCAGTACCAGGCAGTGGCGTAGACGGTGGCCTCGGTGGGGCCGTAGATGTTGGCGACCCGGCAGCCGGGGACGGCGGCGCGGACCTCGCGGACGGTGCGGGCGGCGAGCCCCTCACCGGCCAGCACCACGGTGTCCGCGGTGACGTGGACGGTGTCCTCGGCAAGGAGCTGCCCCAGGGCCGAGGGGACGGCACTGAGCAGGCTCGCGGTCCAGGGGGCGGAGCGTTCGGCCAGGGCCAGCAGGTCGCTCACGATCTCGACGCAGCCGCCGGACAGCAGCGGGCTGAAGATCTCGAAGACCGACACATCGAAGTTCAGCGAGGTGGATGCCACGACGTGGGACAGGCCCCGGCCGCCGAACTCGGCGGCCGCCCAGTCGGCCAGGGACACCACCGAACCGTGGGTCGCCACCACGCCCTTGGGCAGACCCGTCGATCCCGAGGTGTGGATGACATAGGCGGGGTGGGCGGGCAGCAGCGCACCGGTCCGTTCACCGTCGCCGAGGTCGGCGGCGGACTGCCCGGCGAGCCGGTCCGCCCACGCGGGGTCGTCCAGCACGATCCGGGTGGCGGGCCCCTCCGGCAGCCGGCCGGCCAGTTCGGAGGTGGTGAGCACGATGTCCGGTCCGATGTCGTCGAACAGGAACGAGACGCGCTCGGCCGGGTACTTGGGATCGACCGGCAGATAGCCCGCGCCGCTCTTGAGCACGGCCAGCAGGGCCACGATCAGGTCCGCCGTACGCGGCAGCGCGAGGGCGACGAACCGCTCCGGGCCCGCGCCCGAGGCGATCAGCAGCCGCGCCAGCCGGTTGGCGCGTTCGTTCAGCTCCCGGTAGGTGAGGCGGTCGTCCCCGGCCAGCACGGCCGCGGCGTGCGGGGTGCGGCCCGCCTGCTCCTCGAACACCTCGGGCAGTACCCGCCGCGGCAGCGGGGCGGCCGGCCCGCCGAACTCCCGCAGGACGCGTCCGCGTTCCTCCTCGGTGAGCAGCGGCAGGTCCCCCAGCCGGCGGTCCGGATCGGCTGCCATCTCCGTCAGCAGGACGCGCAGGCACGCGCCCAGCCGCTCGACCGTCGTGGCGTCGAAGGCCGCCGGGTCGTAGTCGAGGGCCACGGTGAGGCGTTCGCCGGGGGCGACGATCACGCTCAGCGGGTAGTTGGTCGGCTCCAGGTCGCGTTCCTGCTGGATGCCCAGGCCGTGCCGGGCGAGGGCATCGCTGTCGAAGGGGTAGTTCTCGAAGACCACGATGCTGTCGAACAGGCCTGTCCCGTGGGGGACTTCACTCCAGGACCGGAGGTCGGTCAGGGAGACGAAGTCGAAGCGACGGGACTCCGACTGCGCCGTCTGAAGGGCGCGCAGCCAGTCCAGCAGAGCGCGCTGCCCGTCGACCCGTACCCGGGTGGGCAGGGTGTTGATGAACAGTCCGACCATGGACTCCACGCCCGGCAGCGCGGCGGGCCGCCCGGAGACGGTGGTGCCGAAGACCACGTCGTCGTTGTTGCTGTAGCGGGACAGCAGCAGTCCCCAGGCGCCCTGGAGGACGGTGTTCATGGTGAGGCCGGACTGCTGTGCCATCTCCCGCAGCCGCGCGGAGTCCGTCTCGTCCAGCGTGACGCGGACCGAGCCCGAGGACGAGGCGCGGTGCGCCTCCAGGGGCTTGCGGTCCCGCGGGAGTTCGGTGGGCGAGGTGAATCCGGCCAGCGCGGTGCGCCAGTGCTGTTCGGCCTGTGTGGTGTCCTGCTCCGCCAGCCAGCGCAGGTAGCTGCCGAAGGGCGGGCGGGAGGGGGCCTGGGGGCGGCGGCCGCCGGTGAGCGCCGCGTACCGTTCGCAGACCTCGTCGAAGACCTGGGCCGCGCTCCAGCCGTCGAGCAGGATGTGGTGGAAGGTCCAGACGAGCCGGACCCGGTCGGCGGACAGCCTGATCAGGGCCAGCCGCATCAACGGGGCGGCGGCGAGGTCGAGACCGGCCTCCCGGTCCTCGGCGAGCAGAGTGGTCAGCGCGCGCTCGGCCGCGTCGGCGCTCCGCCCGGACCAGTCGTGGTGGGTGACGGGCACGGTGGCACGGGCCTGGACGACCTGGAGCGGCTCGGCGGTCTCCTCCCACACCAGGCGGGTGCGGAGCATCGGGTTGGCGTCGGCCGTCTGCTGCCAGGCCGTGGCGAGCGCGACGGGGTCGGTGACGCCGGAGAGCACCAGCTGGACCTGGTTGAAGTAGGTGTGCGAGGCCGGGTCCATCAGGCTGTGGAACAGCATCCCGGCCTGCATCGGGGTCAGCGGGTAGATGTCCTCCACGGCGCGGCCGTCCGCCGCGACCCGGTCCACGGACGCCTGGTCGAGGCGGGCCAGCGGGAAGTCGGAGGGGGTGCGGCCGCCGGCGTCCGGTCCTGCGCAGTGGGCGACGATGTCCTCCAGCGCCGTGAGCATGCCCGTGGCCAGCGCGGTGACCGTCTCCTCGCGGTGCACTCCGCTGCTGTAGTACCAGGTCAGTTCGAGGCATCGCTCCTCGACCCGGCCCACCACGTCCAGCAGGTGCGGCCGTTCGGACTCGGGCGCGGCGGCGCCGTCCAGTCCGCCGCGCACGGCGCGGATCAGGCCGCCGTCGCCCGACCAGTCGAACCGGCCGAGGTAGTTGAAGCTGATCCGGGGCTGAGGAGTGGCGGTGAGTTCGCCGTCCGTGCCGAGGTGCCGCAGCGCCCCGTGGCCGAGACCCCGGCCGGGGACCGCACGCAGCTGCTCCTTGACGGACTTGAGCGCCGCGGCCCAGTCGCCGGCCGGCACGTCCAGGGCGACGGGGAACAGGGTGGTGAACCAGCCGACCGTACGGGACAGGTCGACGCCGTCGAAGAGGTGGTCCTCGCGGCCGTGCCCCTCCAGACCGACGGCGACGGTGCGCTGTCCGGTCCAGTCGGCCAGCACCCGGCCGAGCGCCGTGAGCAGCACGTCGTTGATCTGGGTGCGGTAGACGGCGGGCACCTTCTGCAACAGGTCGCCGGTCCGCTGCCGGTCCAGACGGACGGTGACCGAGCGCAGGTCGGCGATGGTGTTGGTCCCGGCGGCGTCGACGGGCAGCGGCGCCGCGCAGTGTGCGGCCACCGCGCTCCAGTGCGCGCTCTCGCCGGCGAACCCGCCGGTCTCGGTGTGCGCGTGCAGCCGCCGGGCCCATTCCTGGACGGAGGTGGTCCGGGCGAGCGGGCTCACCGGCCCGCCGGTGCGGGCCTGCTGGTAGGCGCTCTCCAGGTCCTCCAGCAGCACCCGCCAGGAGACCCCGTCGACCACCAGGTGGTGCACGGTCAGGAACAGCCGCGGCGGCCGGGTCCCCGCCCCGGTGAACAGCCGGGCGGCGAGCAGGGGCCCGTCCGCCAGCCGGAAGCCGGCATGCGCCTCGGCCATGGCGGCCTCGACCGCGGCCGCGCACTCCTCGTCGTCCCGCCCGCCGAGGTCGTGCACCTCCAGCAGCTGCGGTTCCGTCGCCTCCGGGGCCGGGCAGTGCTGGTGCCAGGTCCCGTCCGCCCGCTGCACGAAGCGGGCCCGCAGGGCGTCGTGGTGGGTCCACAGGGCGTGCAGGGCCCGTTGCAGGGCCTGCGGATCGGGGTCCTCGGCCAGTTCGATGACGACGGACTGGTTGAAGAACCCGGGGCGTTGCGGCCGGGCGTCGAGGAACCAGTGCTGGATCGGGGTGAGGGCGACGTCCCCGGTCACCGGGCCGGTGCCGGCGACGGGTGCGGCGGCACCGGTGGCGGCCGCCAGGGCGGCGATCGTGGGATGCCGGAACAGGTCCCGTGGGGTCAGGGTCAGGCCGGCCCGGCGGGCCCGCGAGACGACCTGGATGCTGAGGATCGAATCGCCGCCCAGCATGAAGAAGTTGTCCTCGACCCCCACCCGGTCGACGCCCAGCAGCGCGCACCAGATCTCCGCGAGGATCCGCTCGGCCTCGGTGCGCGGCGCGAGGTGCTCAGAGGATGCGGCGGCGGCCGACCAGTCGGGGGCGGGCAGCCTGCGCCGGTCCACCTTTCCGTTGCGCGTGAGCGGCAGCGCGTCCAGGGTCACGAACGCGGCGGGGAGCATGTAGTCGGGCAGTTCGGCGGCGAGGAAGGCACGCAGCTCCTCCGCCTGCGGCAGCGTGGCGCCCGGGGCGGGTACGAGGTAGGCGGCCAGGCGCTTGCGGCCGCCGTCCTCGGGGACGGTCAGTACCGCTTCGGCGACCGCCGTGTGGCGGGTGAGCACGGCCTCGATCTCCGCCGGTTCGACACGGAAGCCCCGGATCTTGATCTGGTCGTCGGCACGCCCCACGAAGTGGAGTTCGCCGTCGGCGCTCCAGCGCACGATGTCGCCGGTGCGGTACATCCGGGTCCCGGCCGGTCCGAACGGGTCTGCCAGGTAGCGTGCGGCGGTCGCGCCGGGGCGGCCGCCGTAGCCGCGGGCGAGCCCGGCACCGGCGATGTACAGCTCCCCCGGGATGCCCGGCGGCTGGGGCTGCAAGGCGTCGTCCAGGACGTAGACGCGGGTGTTGTCCAGGGGACGTCCGATGGGCAGGGCCGCGGGCAGCAGGTCACCGGAGCGGAAGGTGCGCCGGGTCGCGAAGGTGGTCGTCTCGGTGGGGCCGTAGCCGTCGACCACGGTCAGGCCGGGGCAGGCGTCGAGGACGCGGCGTACCGCGGCACCCGGCACGGCCTCGCCGCCGGTCCACACCTCCCGGGCGCCCCGCAGGCACTCGGGGTCCTCCTGGGCCAGCAGGCGGAACAGCCCGGCGGTCAGCCACAGGCAGCTGACGCCCTGTTCGGAGACCGCCCGGCGCACCGTGGCGGCGTCCACGTCCGCCGGCGGGGCCAGGACGGCCCGGCCGCCGCGCAGCAGCGGCACCCACAGTTCGTAGGTGGCCGCGTCGAAGGCCTGCGGGGAGTGCACCAGGACCCGGTCGTGTCCGTCGAAGGCGCGGTCGAAGGCGAGCGCCACGACGTCCCGGTGGCGTACCGCGACCCCCTTGGGGCGGCCGGTGGAGCCGGAGGTGAACATCAGGTAGAGCACGTTGTCGGGGTGGAGGACGGGCAGGGGTGCGCCCTCCACGTCGGCGGTGCCGGGCGGCGCGGGCGGTGCGCCCTGGTCCGTCACCAGCAGGGTGTGCCCGCCGGGAGCCACCTCGTGGGCGGTTTCCTCCCATGCGGTGTCGGTGAGCACGAGGTCCGCCGTGGTCTCCCCCAGCACCTGCCGCAGCCGTTCCCGCGGGGCGCGGCCGTCCAGCGGGACGTACACACCGCCCGCCTTGACGATGGCCAGCTGGGCGACGACCAGTGCGGCCGACCGGTCCATGAGGACGCCGACCGGCGACTCCGGACGCACGCCGAGCCCGGTCAGTCTGCGGGCCAACGCATCGGTACGGGCGTCGAGTTCGCGGTAGGTCACGCAGACGCCGTCGGCGTCCAGGGCCGTGGCGTCGGGGGTGCGCCGGGCCTGGGCGGCGAACAGCTCGGCCACCGTGCCCTCGGGCAGTGCGGCGCAGGTGTCGTTCCACTCCTCGACCACCTGGCGCCGGCGTGCGGCGCCGAGCACCGGCAGCCGCGCGGGCGGGCGCCGGTCGTCGCCGGCCATGCCCTCCAGCAGCACCGTGAGGTACTCGCCCATCCGCTCGACGGTGGCGGTGTCGAACAGTTCCGGGTCGTAGCCGAGCCGCAGTGCCAGTTCCGGTCCGGGGTAGGCGACCAGGCTGAGCGGATAGTTGGTGGTCTCGATTCCGTCGAGGCCGCTCAGCCGCAGTCCGTGCGCGGCGGCGAGGTCGCCGCCGACGGGGTAGTTCTCGAACACCACGATGCTGTCGAACAGTCCGACCCGCTCGGGCAGGTCGCTGAACGCCTTCAGCCGGGCGAGCGGTACGAAGTCGAAGCGCCGGTCGTCGGTCTGAATCTCCTGCACCCGGCGCAGCCAGTCCGTCAGGCTGCCGTCGGAGGCAACCGTCAGCCGGGTCGGTACGGTCGCGATGAACAGGCCGTTCATGGCCTCGACGCCGGGCAGTTCCGGCGGCCGTCCGGACACGGTGGTGCCGAAGACGACATCGGGCCGCCCCGTCTGACGGGCCAGCAGCAGCGCCCAGGCCCCCTGCACCAGGGTGTTCATGGTCAGGCCCGCGCCCTTGGCCAGCTCGTCCAGCCGGCGGGAGGTGCCGGCGGACAGCCTGACGCGCACCGCCTCGGTGGACTCCGCGCGGTGGGTCTCCCTGGGCTCACGGTCGTAGGGCAGTGCGGTGGGCTCGCTCAGTCCGTCGAGCCGGGTCCGCCAGTGCCGTTCGGCCTCGGCCCAGTCGCGGTCCCGCAGCCAGGCCACGTAGTCGCGGAAGGGCCGGCGGCCGGGCATGCCCGGGTCCGCGGGTGTGGCACCGTCCCCGGCCGCCGCGTCGCGCAGTGCGGCGTGGCACCGGAAGACGTCGGAGAGCACCTGGAACAGGCTCCAGCCGTCCAGCACCAGGTGGTGGAAGGACCACACCACCTGCACCTCGGTGTCGGACAGCCGGGCCAGGGCCAGGCGCAGCAGCGGGGCGGTTTCGAGGTCGATCCCGCGCCGCCGGTCGCGGTCGAGCAGTTCCCGCAACCGGGCCCGGCGCTCGCCGTCCGGCAGGGCGCGCCAGTCCAGGTGGGTGACCGGCACGGTGGCGCCGCGCTCCACCACCAGCAGCGGCTCGGGCACGTCCTGCCATACGACGCGTCCGCGCAGCACCGGCGTGCGGTCCGTCACCTGTTGCCAGGCCGCTGCCAGGGCCTGCGGATCGGACACGCCGTCCAGCACGAAGGTGAGCTGCTGGAAGTAGACGCTCTGGTCGTCCTGGGAGAGCCGGTGGAAGAGCATGCCGGCCTGGGTGGGGGTGAGCGGGTGGATGTCCTCGACGGTGCCTCCGTCGCCGGCCAGCCGGTCCACGGTGGGCTGGTCGAGCGCGGCCAGCGGGAAGTCGGACGGGGTGCGGCCGCCGGCCCCGGGCCGGGCGCCGTGCCGGGCGATGTCGCCCAGCGCCCGGGCGAATTCCCCGGCCAGTCGGGCGACGGTCTCCTCGTGGTGGAGGTGCGCCGAGTAGAACCAGGTGAATTCCAGCGCGTCGCCGTCCAGCCGGCCGACGACCTCCAGCGCATGCGGCCGCGGCGCCGCGGGGGCGGCGTCGAGCGCCAGCTCACGGTGCGGGCCGCGGTAGAGGCAGCCGTCGCCGCCCGGCAGGCCGAACTGGCCGAGGTAGTTGAAGCTGATGCCCGCGGTCGGCAGCTGCGGCAGGTCTTCGGGCCGGGTCAGATACCGCTGGACGCCGTAGCCGAGACCGCGGCGGGGCACGGCGCGCAGCTGCTCCTTGACCGACTTCAGCACGGTGCCCCAGTCCGCGTCCCGGGCCACGGAGAGGGCGACCGGGTAGCGGGTCGTGAACCAGCCGACGGTACGGCTCAGGTCCACGTCCGTGAAGAGTTCCTCCCGCCCATGGCCCTCCAGGTCCACCGGGACCCGGTCGTGTCCGGTCCACTCGTGCAGCACCCGTCCCAGCGCGCTCAGCAGCACGTCGTTGACCTGGGTGCGGAAGGCCCCGGGCAGGGTGTGCAGGAGGACGGAGGTGTCCCCCGGGGTGAGGCGCACGGTCACCGAGCGGGCCGACGCATAGGTGTTGGCGCCCGCGAGGTCGGTCGGCAGCGCCGGGTCACAGGTGCGGGCCAGGGTCGTCCAGTAGGCGGTCTCGTCCTGGAAGCCGCCGGTTTCGGCGTGCCCGGTCAGCCGGCCTGCCCAGTGGCGCAGCGGGGAGGACTTCGGCGGCAGCGCGGTGCCCACTCCCCCGCGCTGTGCGCGGTAAGCCCGGTCGAGGTCCTCCAGCAGCAGGCGCCACGAGACGCCGTCGACCACCAGGTGGTGGACGGCCAGGTGCAGGACGGGGGGCCGCCCGTCACCCCGGTCGTGGAGCACCGCACGCAGCAGGGGGCCGCGGCGCAGGTCGAACGGCCCGAGGTGCGGGGCGTCGTCCTCGGGACCGGTGTGGCGGTCCAGCACGCATCCGGGCGCCTCGCTGTCGATGTGCTGGCGCCACCGGCCGTCGCCGTCCGGCACGAAGCGCGAGCGCAACGCGTCGTGGTGGGCGACCACGTCGTGCAGGGCGGCTTCCAGCGCCGCGGCGTCCAGGTCATCGGCCAGCTCGACGGACATCGTCTGGCCGAAGTGGCCGGCCCGCGCGGCGTCGCTCTCGAACAGCCAGTGCTGAATGGGCGTCAGCGGCGCCGGACCGGTGGCCTCCGCCTCGGGGCCCGGGCCCGGGGCCGGCTGCCCGGCGGCGTCCACGCACTGCGCGAGGGCGGCGACCGTCTGGTGCCGGTAGACGTCCCGCGAGGTGACGGCCAGCCCCGCCTGCCGTGCCTGGGCGACGACCTGGATGCTGAGGATCGAGTCGCCGCCCAACGAGAAGAAGTTGTCGTCGACGCCGACACGCTCGACCCGCAGGACATCGGCCCACACGGCGGCGAGCGCCCGTTCGGTGGCGGTGCGCGGCGCCACGTAGTCCGTCGTGCCGTCGGCCGTCCAGTCGGGGGCGGGCAGCCGGGCGCGGTCCAGCTTGCCGTTGGGGTTGAGCGGCATCGCGTCCAGGACGACGACCGAAGCGGGGACCATGTAGTCGGGCACACTGCGGCCCAGAGCGCGCCGGATCGCGCTCGGGACGAGCTCCGCCCCGGGCGCCGGGACGACATAGCCGATCAGCCGCTTGTGGCCGCCGCTCTCCCGGGTGGCGGCGGCCGCCTGGGCCACCCCCGCACAGCGCAGCAGCGCCTCCTCGACCTCGCCCAGCTCGATGCGGAAGCCCCGCACCTTGACCTGCTGGTCCGCCCGGCCCACGTACTCCAGCTCACCGTCGGAGGTCCACCGCACCAGGTCGCCGGTGCGGTACATCCGGCTGCCGGGACCGGCGAAGGGGTCGGCGAGGAACCGGGCGGCGGTCAGCCCGGGACGCCGGAGGTACCCACGGGCCAGGCCCCCTCCCCCGAGGTACAACTCACCCGTCACCCCCGGGGGTTGCGGGCGCAGCATGCTGTCCAGGACGTAGCAGCGGGTCCGGGCGACGGGGCGTCCGATGGGCGGGGCCTGCTCGGGCGTGCCCTCGCCGGCGAACCATGCCGTGGCGTACACCGTGGCCTCGGTCGGGCCGTAGATGTTGGCGACCTGCGAGGACGGCATCGTCTCCCGGATCTCCCGTACGGTCTGCGCGGGCAGCGCCTCGCCCGCCAGGACCACCGTGTCGGCCGTGACGGTGCCGGCCCCCCTGGTGAGCATCCGGGAGATCACCGAGGGCACCCCGCTGATGAGCCCGGCCTGCCGTGGCGCGGCGTCCGGCCGGTCGGCGAGGGCCGGCAGGTCGGCCACCACTTCGATGCTGCCGCCGGACAGCAGGGGGCAGAGGAGTTCGAAGACGGACACATCGAAGTTGAGCGAGGTGGAGGCCACCACATGGGTCAGCCGCTGCCGGCCGAACTGTGCTCCCGCCCAGACCGCCAGGTCGGCCACGCTGCGGTGGGTGACCACCACGCCCTTGGGGCGGCCGGTCGAGCCGGAGGTGTAGATGACGTAGGCGGGGTGGCCCGGATCCAGCGGCCGGACCCGTTCGGCATCGGTGAGGTCGTCCTCGGCGTGCCCGGCCAGCCGGTCCGCGGTCTCCGGGTCGTCCAGTACCAGCCGCTCGGTGCCCTCGGGCAGGCAGCCGGCCGTGTCCCGGGTGGTCAGGACGAGGGCCGGACCGGCGTCGGCGAGCATGAACCGGATGCGCTCGGCCGGGTAGCCGGGGTCCACCGGCAGATATCCGGCACCTGCCTTGAGCACCGCCCAGAGGACGGCGACCAGGTCGGCCGAGCGCGGCAGGGCCAGCGCCACCAGGGTCTCGGCGCCCACTCCACGGGCGGCCAGCAGCCGGGCGAGGCGGTTGGCGCGCCGGTTCACCTCGTCGTAGGTGAGCTGGGTGTCCCCGCAGACGACGGCGGTCCGGCCGGGGGTGCGGGCGGTCTGCGCCTCCAGGAGTCCGGGCAGCGTGGTGTCCGGGCCCTCCTGCTGCGGGGCGTTCCAGGCGTCGAGCATGGTGCGCCGCTCGTCGTCCGTCAGCAGCGGCAGTTCGGCCACCCTCCGGTGCGGTCCGTCCGCCATGCCCTCCAGCAGGAGGTGCAGCTGACGGCTCATCCGGGCCACGGTCCGGGCGTCGAACAGGTCGGTGTTGTACTCGACGGTCAGCCCGAAGGACCCGTCGCCGCGCGGCAGGAATTCCAGCACGAGGTCGAACCGTGCGGCCGGGCGCGGCAGCGGGTGCTCCTCGATCCGTACGCCGCCGGCCTCCCGCGGGTGCACCATCGCGGTCTGCTGGACGACGAGGACCTGCACCAGCGGGGTGCGGCTGGGGTCCCGCTGCGGTGCCAGCTCCTCGACGACCCGGTCGAACGGCACGCTGTCGTGGCTGAAGGCGTCCAGCAGCGTCGCCCGCATCGTGTCCAGGAACCGGTCGACGGTGGCGGCGGGGTCGACGTCGCTGCGCAGCACCAGGGTGTTGACGAAGAAGCCGGTCACCTCCTCCAGTTCGCGCCGGCTGCGTCCGTTGGTGACGGTGCCGAGCGCGATGTCGCGCTGGCCGGTGTAGCGGGAGAACAGCACCGAGGCCGCCCCGGCGAACAGGGTGAAGACGGTCGTGCCCTTGGACCGGGCGAGTCTGCCGAGACGTCCGGCCAGGTCCGCCGGCAGCTCATGGCGGTGTGCCGCGCCGGAGGTGGTGCGCACCGGCGGCCGGGGCCGGTCCGTGGGCAGGTCCAGCTGCGGTATCCCGCTCAGATGCCGCTTCCAGTACGCCAGGTCGTCGGCGTGCCGGGCGGGGGTGGGGTGCGCGCGCTCCCACACGGCGAAGTCGGGGTATTGCAGGATCGGTTCGCCGAGGCCGTCCGGGCTCCCGTCCGCCTCGGAGGCGTACAGCGCGGCCAGTTCACGGACCAGCACACCGACCGACCAGCCGTCGGTGACGATGTGGTGCTGGGCCAGGAGCAGCAGGTGCTCGTCGCCGGCGAGCCGGAGCAGCAGGGCCCGGGTGAGGGGCCCCTCGCTCAGGTCGTAGGGGGTCTCCAGCTCCTCGGCGAGCAGCCGCTCGGCCTCCGCGTCGCGGCCGTCGGCCGGGAGGGCGCTGAGGTCGACGGTGCGCAACGGCAGCGAGGCGGTGCCGTCGACCCGTTGCACGCCCTGCCCGTCCGCCGTGGTGAAGGTGGTGCGCAGCGCGTCGTGGCGTGCCGCGAGCCGGTCCAGGGCGCGGCCCAGCGCGCCGGCATCCAGCGGACCGCCCAGCCGCACCCCGACCCCGGTGTTGTACTCGGTGCCGCCGGCCGTCAAGTCGTCGAGGAACCACAGCCGTTGCTGGGCGCCGGACAGCGGCAGCGGACGGTCGCGCGGGACCGGGGTGACCGGTGTCGTCGGGTCCGCGGCGGCCGGGTCGCCCAGGAGCGGCACCAGCGCGGCGATGGTCCGGGCGGTGAACAGGTCACGCACGGACAGCCGGTCGCCGAGTTCCTCCCGGATGCGGGACAGCACCCGTACGGCGAGGACCGAGTCGCCGCCGAGCTCGAAGAAGTCGTCCCCGGTACCGATGCCGCGGACCGACAGGACATCGGACCAGATGGCGGCGAGGGCCCGCTCGGCGGGTGTCCGGGGCGCCACGTGACCCGCGTCGGGGACACGGGCCGGGCCGGGCGCGGGGAGGGCACGCCGGTCGATCTTGTGGTGCGCGGTCAGCGGGAACGCGTCGAGGACGACGACGGCGGACGGCACCATATGGACCGGCAGACTGCGCGAGACCGCGGCGCGCAGCTCCGCGGGCTGCGGAACCCGGAGGGGGTCGCCCGGCGTCACATAGCCGACGAGCCGCTGCCGCCCGGGCTCGTCCTCACGCACGATGACCACTGCTTCGCCGACGCGGGAGTGGCGGGTCAACGCCGCCTCGATCTCGCCGAGTTCGATGCGGAAGCCGCGTACCTTGACCTGCCGGTCGGTCCGTCCGAGGAATTCCAGCTCACCGCCCGCGGTCCGGCGCGCCAGGTCTCCGGTGCGGTAGAGCCTGGTGCCGGGCGGCCCGTACGGGTCGGCCACGAAACGCGCGGCGGTCAGGCCCGGGCGGCCGAGGTAGCCGCGTGCCACCCCGCTGCCGCCCACGTACAGCTCACCGCTGCTTCCCACCGGCACCGGTCGCATCGCCGCGTCCAGCACATGGACCCGGACATGGGGCAGCGGCCCGCCGATCGACGGGGTGCCGCCACCGACGGCCAGCGGTCCGGTCCAGGACGCCACCACCGTGGCCTCGGTGGGACCGTAGGAGTTGATCAGCCGTCGCCCCGCGGCCCAGCGGTCGACCAGCTCGGCCGGGCAGGCTTCGGCTCCCACGATCAGGGTCCGCAGCTCGGGCAGGCCGTTGCCGTCCGACGGGGCGGGCACGGTCGCGAGCGCGGCCGGCGGGATGAGCGCGTGGGTGATGCGGTGGTCCCGCAGGACAGCCGCGAGTTCGTCCCCCAGCCACGGCCCCTTGGGCGGCACGACGAGGGTCGCGCCGGACAGCAGGGAGATGCACAACTCCAGGACGGAGGCGTCGAAGCTCGGGGACGAGAACTGGAGGACGCGGTCGCCCGGCGTGACGTCGTACTGCGCGGCGGCCGCCGCGGCGAAGTCGCCCAGACCGGTGTGGGGCACCGTCACCCCCTTGGGGGTTCCGGTGGATCCCGAGGTGTAGATGACGTAGGCGGGGTGCTCGGCGTGGAGCGGCGCGAGCCGGTCGTCGTCCTGCGGAGCGTGGTCCGGGCCCGTTGCGGGCCGGGTCTGCGCCGGGTCGTCGATGACCGCCGCCGGCGCGGCGTCGGACAGCATCAGGGTGCGGCGTTCGGCGGGGTAGTCCGGGTCGACCGGCAGGAACGCACCGCCCGCCTTGGCCACGGCGAGTTCCGCGACGACGAGTTCCACCGAGCGGGGCAGCACCACCGCCACCGTCCGCTCCGGCCCCACCCCGCGTCCGATGAGGTCGTGCGCGAGGCGGTTGGCCAGGGCATCGAGCTCACAGTAGGACCAGGTCCGCCGGCCGTCCGTCACCGCGGGGGCATCCGGCGTGCGGGCCGCCCACGCGGCGAAGAGGTCACCGAGCGATAACCCGGGCACCGGACGGACCCGGCCGCCCTCAGGGACCGGCGGAACGGTCCGGGCCTGCGGCGATGCGGACTCCGGGGCTGAACTCTCGTGCTGGTCCGTCATGGAGGTCGGTCCTTCTAGGCGGGGACGGGGCGTGCGTGGGGCAGGGCATCGGGCGGCCCGACGGAGCGGTGCCGGGCGGTACTGGCCGGAGCAATCGGGCGATCCGGGTGCGAAGGAGCGGGGAGACGCACCGGGTTCGTCCGCGGCGGGCCCGACTCAGGCGGTGGCGGTACGGCGTGCCGTGCGACCGGAGATCTGGAGGCGGTCGATGGCGCCGCTGTCCGGGTCACGCACGAAGCGTCCGCCGGGAACCCGGCGGCCCGACGCGGGATCCACCAGGTCGCAGGTCAGATCCGCGTAACAGACCAGGGGCGCGGGGGTGTCGCCGTTCACGGTCAGCGCCAGGGATCCTTCCGCGTCCGTCATGACCTGGTACTCGACCGTTCCGTTGTGGTACGTCCCGGCGCACTGGGGAAGTGCGACGGCGCGGCCGCGGTCGATCGGGCGCGCGGCCGACGGGACCTGCACCCCGGTGATCAGGGCGATGTCCTCGGCCAGTTCGTGCCACAGGTCGGTGCCGTTGTTGGCATTGCTGGTGAAGGCGACCACCGCACCGCTGTCCGGTTCGGCCCGCAGATGGCAGGAGGTGCCCTGGGCGTTGCCGTCATGGCCGCACCACTGCTGGGTGCCCTGCTGGAAGAGCGCGAGGCCCAGGCCCCAGGCGTCCGCCAGGACGCCCGGAGCGGCCCCCGGTACGGGGCGCCGCATCTCCTCGGCGTCCTCGGGCGTCAGCACCGCGCGGGGGCCGTGTCCGATCACGGCGCGGCCCAGCGCGACCAGGTCGAGCGCGCTCGCCAGCAGGGCACCCGCCGGGGCCTCCACCGGCGCCAGGGTCTGCTGCACCGGGCGCACGCGTCCGGCGGTCGCGTTCACGGAGTGGCCACGGGCCACCGGACGCGTCGGCGCGGAATCCCCGAGGAAGGAGGGCACGGTCCCCAGGGGTTCCAGGACCAGCGCGCGGACGGCTTCCTGCCAGGACATGCCCGTCACCGCTTCGATCAGCCGGCCGGCAGCGACGTATCCGGCGTTGGAGTAGGAGAAACCGGTGCCCGGTGCGCACACCGTGTCCCGGCCCGAGCAGTGCGCGGACAGATAGCGGGCGGGGGTCAGCGCCGCCGCGTCGTCGGAGTCGGGCCCGGCCGGCAGGCCCCCGGTGTGGCTGAGCAGCTGCCGTACGGTGAGGTGGGGTGCCCGCCGCAGCTCCGGCACATGCGTACCGACGAGATCGGTCAGCGCGAGGTCTCCGTCCGCGGCCAGGAGCATGACGATCGCGGCCGTGTAGGGCTTGGTGACGGAGCCCAGCGGCACCGCCGTGTCCGCGGTGAACCGCTCGCCCGTGGCGGCGTCCGCCTCGCCCGTCTGGGCCGTGTACGTCACCGAGTCGACCTGCACGGCGAGTTGGGCCCCCGGCACCTGGTGGGCACGCGCGAGCGTGTCCAGGCGCTCTTGTAAGAGGCGTCGTATGTGTGTCGGCTGCCGGCTCGCGACCGGAGCGCTCGAAGCATGCGGCATGAGAAAGAACTCCCGGAACTCGAAACACGGGGAATGACACGCCTGCCTACCGTGAAACCAACGCGCTCACGGCGTGGGCGAACCAGCCCCTGGGCCTGATCGCCGAGGACGCTCGGCGACCGATCTCCTCACGCGCGCCCGGCCCGTGCAGCCGGGCGCGCCCTCCTGTCCGAACGGCGTTATGCCCTCCGCACCTCCAACGGCAGACGGCGCGCGCTGACGATGACGGCCGGGTTCTGCAACTCGACCTCGCGGCGGTTCGGGACGGTGATGCAGGAGAAGCGGTCCAGCAGTTGGCGCAGCGCGATGCGCGCCTCCAGCCTGGCCAGGGGGGCTCCGAAGCAGAAGTGGATGCCGTGGCCGAAGGTCAGATGCGGGTTGGGATTGCGGCTCACCTGGAACGTGCCGGGATCGGCGAACCGTGCCGGGTCTCGGTTGGCGGAGGCCAGGTTGGCCATCAGGATGGAGTCGGCGGGCAGGGTCCTGCCGCCGAGTTCGACCTCGCGGGTGGTGCGGCGCCCCAGTTCGGGGAAGGGCGGCAGCCAGCGCAGCACTTCCTCGATGGCGTCCGGCAGCCTGCCCGGGTCCGCGCGCACCAGGGCGGCGGCCTCGGGGTACTGGTCGAAGCTGAGCACGGCGTTGCCCAGCAGGGCGGTGGTGGTGATGTGCCCGGCGACCAGCAGCAGGGCCACGAACCCGACGATCTCCTGGTCCGCCATACCCACCCCGTCCACTTCGGCCTCCAGCAGCCTGCTGGTCAGGCCCTCCCCGGGATGTTTCCGGTGGTGACGGATGTGTTCGAGGATGTAGCCGTTCATCTCGCGCACGGTGGGCGCGATGGCCTCCAGCGCGCGCTCGACATCGCTCATGTCCAGCGCGTCGCCTATCTCGTCCCCGCCGAAGAGAGTGGCCGCCCACTCCTGGAACAGCCCGCGGTCGCTCGCCGGCACCCCGAGCAGCTCGGCTATCACGAGGATGGGCAGCGGGTAGGCCAGCGCGTCCACCACGTCGAACCGGTCGCGGTCCTCGACGGCGTCGAGCAGTTCCGCGGTGATGGCGTGGATCCTGGGTTCGAGTCCGGCGATGACGCGGGGGGTGAACGCCTGACTGACGAGAGTGCGCAGCTTGCGGTGCTCCGGCGGGTCCATGCCGACGAAGTTGCCCTGGCGGAAGGTCTCGAAGTCCGGCTGGGTGGGGGTCAGCCCGGAGAAGTCCGAGGAGTAGGTCGCCGGGTCGGCCAGCACGGCGGCGACGCTCCGGTGGTCCAGCACCTGCCAGAGGTTCTGCCGCTCGTCATGGCGTACGGGGGCGGCCTCGCTCAAGGCACTCCACCGGCCGACCAGATCGTCGAAGGCGAAAGGTGCCTCTTTCAGTTCGTTGCTGGTCACCGGTACTCCCTGAAGTGCGGGTCCGGGAGGGTTCGTTCCTCCCCGGCAGTTAAGCGCTGGACTGGTTCGGCGGCCATACCCCTCGAAAAGACGGATCGCCGTGTGACGCAACAGGTTTACTATCACAGCCCTTTCATGACATTGACGGCCTTCTGATTAATTTTGTACTTCCTGTGCGCGAATTGGCGAAGCCAGGTTTGAGCGCACGGCTGTCACGATGTCGGTGCAGTATCCCCAAAAGGGCATCAAGAACCCCCGACGGCACGACCGCTCATAAAGAAACGCGAACGTGAACACCGGTTAAAGGCATGCCGATATGGTCAACCGCCGGACCCCGCAACGAACGACAGCACAGGCTCCTGAATCCGGGATTTGTCGGCGCGGGCACGGCCGCGCCGGCCCTCACTGCATAGCGATCGGCGTCGACGGCGCCGGGATGCCGCGGCGGGCGGTCAGCGGCGACAGCAACAAATAAGCAGTCGTGACGGCCGGCCGGAACACCACCGCGGGCGGAACGTCGGCTCATTACGGACAGAGCCGGGCGTGAAATTCCGCATACCGAGCCCCTTCCTCACCCTTGGCGCAGGCCGCTGAGAGCATGCCGACGGACCCGCCTCACGACTCGATGAAAAAGCCCGCAGAACCCCTCCCCGGCCATTCACCGTTGCACGGACATACGGCAGCGGAGCCGCCGTTGACCATCTCGTTACCACACATCCCCCACTGAAAACCCCCTCGCACATGGCACGTGCCAGGCACCCCGCGCAAGTAAAAGGGTGGCGAATCGCACACGAGCCACCGGCGCCCAAAAGGGAACGAGAGAAACGTAAACATTACCGGTAGGTACAGTTTGCTGTTGTCAGCGAGCCGGGCCCCCGAGCGCTTTCACGCCAGTCCAGCTTGACCGACAGTCTTCACTCCCCGTCATATAATAGCAACCCCCCGCAGTCTGACGGAGAGTGATTTTTAAACCCATTTGCCTTAGCCGGCCAGTAGGCCGCAAGCGGCCTTTGTTACTCCTGAGGCAAGCGAGTTCGACTGTCCGTTCGAACTGAACGCGGAGAGAGGGGCATTGGGCGCTTCCCGGAGAGCGGAACGGCTCTCCAAGGGAACCCGCTGTCCCCGCCGCACGATGATGCCACCACCGCTTTCAGCAAGAAGCAGACCTTGGCAAACCACTGCGGGGAGAGCAAGCCCTCAAGAGCAGATCCGGGCCAGGACCACGGCCGGCGCGGTGAGCCCGAAGACGTTCACCGGGCCGACGGCCCGCATCGAGGTCGGGCAGGCCAGACCGTTGCCACGGTGCCGATGGGCCATCGCGGCCGGCATCCACGGTTGCTCGTCGGCCAGAGCGGCCCCTCCTCCCATGGCTTACTTTCGACGGTCGCTTAATTGGCTGGAATCCATGCCTTGCGGCCGACGCGGATGCCCAGGTAATTGCCCTGCCGCTTACGCAGAAAGAGAGGGCGAATTACTTGCCCGCGCGCAAGCAACTGGGCGACGCAGCACCGGAACGCCCGCGTCATACGCAACCCGGCTGCCGACCACCCGAGTTGACCTGCCGCTCGGCAGCGTCACGTACACGACGACGACGGCGTGCGGGGCGAGCGGCACGAGCGGGGCAGCTCGCCGAGTCGAGGGCCTCGCGCCACGGTCTCGCCGTCGAGCGCCCCAGGACACGGAGACGCGTGCGCACCGCCCGCACGTCCCGTCGTCACTCCCGGCATGCCGGTCGGAGGACATGCCGACGGTTACGATTTGGCGACGGGGTATGGGACAGTGAGGTGACGGAACAGCCTGGTTCGGCTCGTGAGCCTCGCTCGCGCGGCACTCCGCGAGGCGGGATGTGGCCCCCGGCAGCTACCTGCCCTGGCGGCCCGCGAACTCCGGACCACACACGGCGCCCGCCGTGTGCCCGCAGTGTTCGGCTGCTCGAGGCTGCCACCCCAAACCTTTGAGGGCGTTATTCCTTTCAGCATCAGCACCCAGTATCTGGATGACACCGTACTGCTCATGGCCCGCGGTGAGATCGACCGCGCCGCCGATCCCGCATGCGACCGCGCCCTCGCCGCACTGCCCGCGACGCTGTCCAGTGTGGTCCTGGACATGCAGCAGGTGCCGTTCATGGACGTGACGGGCCTGCACTTCCTGTGCGGTCTGCACCAGCACACCACCCGTCATCGCACCCGCCTGCACACCCGCGGCTGGCAGGCGCAACCGCGGTACGTCCTGGATTCGGCCCTGCACCTCGACTTGCAGGGCGCGGACCTGAACACCGTGGTGCGCGCGGCTCTCGACCGGCTCTAGGCCTGTCTTCCCATGGGGGGCTGTTGAGCAGCCTGCGGGCGTGGGGTGCGAACCAGGCCGGCAAGGGCCGGGGAGTGGCGATGCGGGCCGGGGCGCTGCCGCGAGGTGACCGCCGCCGCGGCCCGCCCCGGCCCGCTCCTCCCCTACCCGGGTAACGGACCGTCACGCATGGGGACTTGCGGGCTGAGGCCCTCAACACACCCTGATCTGCCGTCCCGTGAGTATTTCGACTCCTAAGTCGGTTTCGCCGAGGGCTACTTCACTCGGGCAGGACAGTAACTTGCGTAACCGATCACGGCCTCGACCTCGATCGAGGCCACTGGGAACAGGCCACCGCGCTCGGCGTGCACCAGCGCCAGGAGTAGCACCGCGATCGCGCCGATGGTCCAGGAATTCAGCGCTGCCGGACCCGCGACGAGCTGTTGACTGAATAGTGGTATTCCTTGGCGAGGCGCGGCGGGCCACGACGGGGCAATTACTCATCCGGAATTCGATGCGCTATACAAATATGAGGGAGGAGAGGTCACCGCCGAGCCGCCCGTGGGCAACCGGCGGCGGACGGCGAAGACCGCATCGCGGCACAACTGGCGGACCGGACTCCGCCCGCCTCTCCTCCCTCTGTCCCAAGAGTCGGCTTCCCCCTCACACCACCCATAAAGCTGATCTTTGCGGCCTTCTCAAGTGGTGCGCCGTGACAAGACAGCCGAGTGCGGGTCATATGTCGCTACTACTGCGATTCAGGAGGCCGACACTGTGTCGTCCTTCGCGGTAGGCCGAAAGGAACATGCCCCATGCGCACTGCCCGCACCCTGTTCGCCTCAGCCGTCATCACCGCGGTTTTCGCGGTGACGGCTCCCACCGCGATCGCCGCGCCCACGGTCGAGGACAGCGCCACGGTCAGCGCGACCTCGGCACACGGCGACGGCGACGACCATCACCGTAGGGGCGACCGTGACCGCGACCGCGACCACCACTGGTACGGCCACCACAGGCACCACCACTGCAAGCACGGCCACCACAGGCACCACCACCGTCCGGTCGGCGGAATGCACACCGGCGGCGGGGCCATGCGCTAGGACCGGGGCCTGACACCAGGGCCGATCCGCCCCGCCTGACGGCAAGGGCCGGCATCGGCGCAATCGGCTCTCCACTACTCCCGAGTCGACAGCACCGAGTGGGTGCGGCAACAGCCTTGTTGCCGCACCCACTCGGTCCGTCCGGGCACTTCTCGGCGCCGTCCCCGCATGGGCCCCTTCGTCCCTGTCACGCTTCGTCCCTGTCAGGCTTCGCCCCTGTCACGCCCGGGGAACAGCAGCGACACCCCAGCGGCCGAGTACCGGACGGACTCGCAAGTAGCCGCCAGCGATTCGCCGTGGCGGGCGATGGCTGATAGGGAGGTGGCATGAGCGATATCCCTCCTGTTTTGACCGTGACCGCTATCAGCACCATCGGGGTCACGGATGTTCACGACGAGAACGCGGACTCCTGGGTGGTGATCGAGACCGCTGAGCAGGGACAACTGCTGCTGAACCTGCCCGGCCCCCTGTACGAGGCCGCGGTCCAGGCGACCAAGCTTCCGGCCGACCAGCCCGGCCCCGGCCGTCTGGCGCTCACCGAGGCCGAGATCGCCGCCTACCGCGCCCACATCGCCGCCATGGCCGACAACGGCTGAGGACAGCTGAGGACAGCTGAGGACAGCTGAGGACAGCCCAGAACGTCCCCTGCACGCCGGGCGGCAATTACCGCCAGGCCTGCCTTCAGCGCACCATCGAGACCGTCGCGCGTTTCAATGCGCGGAAAGCGGTAACGCGTTGTTCATGTCCAGACGCGCTCGTTACAGCAGCAACGAAGCAGCGAAGGCCGTCGTCGTCATCGCCGACCTCACTGCGTTGATTCTCGGTCTGTGGATTCTCTTCGCTCTCCTCGACGCAAACCGCGCCAACGATCTGGTCAACTTCGTCCACACGGTGGCCGGTTGGCTGGCCGGGTGGTCGCACGATCTGTTCACCATGGACACCGCATGGGTGCGGACCGTGCTGAACTACGGACTGCCCGCCGTGGTCTACCTGTGCATCGGCCACATGCTGGCCGCCCGGATCCGCCGCGCCTAAATGCCCGCGCCACGGAAGGCTCCACGGAAGTGGGAGCGAGGGCCCTCCGTGCGTGCAGGGCCGCCGAGGAGTTCCCCGGCCTGAAGGGCGAGCCAGAGTTCCGCGAGGTCGCCGGTCGTGGCGAGGGTGCGCCCCGTGAGCTGTTCGACCCGCTGCATCCGGTACATCACGGTCTGCTTGTGGACGTTCAGGGCAGCGGCCGTACGCTGCCAGGAGCGGCGGCAGTGCAGGAACACGTCCAAGGAGCCGACCAGATCCGTTCGGTGGGCCGCGTCGTAGGCCAGCAGGGCTCCCAGCACAACCACGACGCGGGCCTCGTCGATGCTCCGCAGGACCGTATGGGCGGAGTCGTCGCCGTACCGGGCCATCCGGTCCTCCGGCATCGCGGCGAGGTTCAGCGCCCACATGGCCTCCTTGTGCGCCGTCGGAAGCCGGTCGGGGACGCCGAGTGCGTTGCCGGCCCCCAGTCGCGTCGAGCAGGTGGGCGAGGAGTTCGCCCTGGACCCGGCGCTGGCGTTCCAGTGCCATCGCGTGCCGGGCCACTTCCACGGCGGCGACGGTGGCCAGGTGGTGCAGGAGCGAGGTGTCGGACGAGGCGCTGCGGAGGCCCTCGACCACCAGGAGGGTCGGCTCCTCGGCGGGGACTTCCACCGCGAGCGAGGTGCCGCTGTCCGACGACGGCAGACGGAGGACGCCGGGGATCTTTCCCTCACAGGCCCTGACCGCCGCCCGGACCGCCGCGCGCAGCTCGGGCGGTGGTTTCGGGCGCCGAGGGGTCCACGGGGTGGGCCGAGGCCGCGTCCAAAAGCCAGCCGGCAGCCCAGTTCGCGGCTCAGCCGGGCCACCGATGGCTCCGCGGGCACGCCTCCCAGAGCGTCGCGGACGGCGGCGTAGACGCGCTCGACCTGGCCGGCCCGTGCGGCATCGTCCCGGGAATCGGCGTCGGCGACCGCCCGTGAGATGGCGGCGAAGCCCACCGAGTACGGGGCCACCAGGAGGGGAATGCCGCAGTCCTCGGCCGCGGCGGCCAGCTCGTCGCACAGGGCGGGCGTCTGCGGGTCCTCCCCGACGACCAGGCCGCTGGCACCGACGTCCGTCAGGTTCCGCAGCAGTTTTGCCTGGTCCGCGCCCAGCGGTGGCAGGGTGCGGCCGTTGCGGATGAGCAGTTCGCCGCCGGCCAGCCAGTCACGAACGCTGTCGAGATCGGAGGCGTGCGCCCAGGAGACCGGTCGGTCGAGCCCTCCCCCGCCGGCGAAGAGATCCAGACGCAGATGCGGAATCCGCACCAGGTCGCCGACGGTCACACGCATGCAGGCTCCTCACCGGCTGGTGGCAATACAGGCTTGTGGCAATCGCCCACTCCTCTTGTTCGATCGCTCAAGGGGCAACCCCGCATTCTCGTTCTCCGACGCGTTGCCGCGTGCCCCGCGCCCCCGGACACTGCTGGTCATCGGGTCGCCGGCCACCCGAGCAAGCCCTTGTCCCCCGTAAGCCCGCAGGAGTCCGCGTGACCCAGCAAGCCCCGCCCTCCCTCACCGAAGTCGAGCCGTACGGCGTCGACAGGATCCCGGACGCCGACCGCACCGCGATGCCCCTGGATCTGTTCCGGGTGGCCTTCGGCGGCGCCAACACCTTCTCCACCTGCGTTCTCGGCGCCTTCCCGATCCTCTTCGGACTCTCCTTCTGGCAGGGGCTCGCCGCCACCCTGCTCGGCCTGGTCGCCGGAGCGCTGATCCTCTGCCCCATGACCGTCTTCGGGCCGGTCAACGGCACCAACAACGCCGTCGCCTCCTCGGCACACCTCGGTGTGCACGGCCGGATCGTCGGGGCGTTCCTGTCGCTGCTGGCGCTCTTCCTCGAACCCCGTGCGGCCTACGGCCCACAAGACGCCCGGCTCGTCCGCACGGTCGACACCCCGGCCCCGCCGATCACCGGTCCGGGCACCGATGCCCCCGCGGCCGGGCTCGCGCCCACCGAAGCCTGACCCGACTCCCGGAGCGCTCCCCATGACCACCACCTCGCCGACCTGGGTCGACCTGTCCGTCCCTCTCATGACCGGTATGCCCGTCTATCCCGGCGACCCCGAGGTCGAGATCGACACCGCGCTGCGCGTCACCGACGACGGCAATCAACGTGCAGCGGCTGCATCTCGGCTCACAGTCCGGCACCCATGTCGATGCCCCCTTCCACGTGGACGACCGCTGGCCCACCCTGGACGAGGTGCCCCTGGACCGCTTCACCGGTCCGGCCGTCGTGGCGGACCGGCGCGGCCTGGTACCGCGCGCGCCGTCACTCCCCCGCACCTCGCCCCCGCGCTGGAGCGGCTGCGCCCCGGGACGGTGCTGGTGCTCGCCACCGGCTGGCGGGCGGTCGCCCGTCTCGGCTGACGGCCGGCCGCTCCGCCGCGTGGCCGGCGGATGTGCGGAAGACGGAAGGGGGCTGGGGCAGGGACCCGGGTCGGAGTCGGAGTCGGGATCGGGATCGGGATCGGAGCCGGAGTCGGAGCCGGAGTCGGAGTCGGAGTCGGAGTCGGAGTCGGAGTCGGGGCAACCGTTGCGCGGGCCCGCTGCGTCGGCATAGATATGTCGACTGTTGGTTCCCTCCTGCGGAAGGCGCTCCTCTTCGCCTGGCTGGAGACGCGCTGCTGTGCCTTCGCCATCGCGCTGCTGTCGGGCGTGGCCGTGTCCCAGGCGCTGCCGCAGCTGCCGATCGCCCGGTATGACCTGCTGGTCGCCTACGGGGTGCTGCTGACGGCGGTGTTCCTGGCCTGCCGCTGGGAGAGCGGGCGCGACCTCGCGGTCATCGCGGTGTGCCATGTGATCGGGCTGGCCTTCGAGGTGGTGAAGGTCGCCCTCGGGTCCTGGAGCTATCCGGAGCCGGCCGTGCTGAAGTTCGCCGGCGTGCCCCTGTACGGCGGGTTCCTGTATGCCGCGGTGGGCAGCTACGTCTGCCGCGCCTGGCATGTGATGGACCTGGAGCTGGTGCGCTACCGCGCCGGAGCCACCTCGGTGGTGGCGGTGGGGATCTACGTGAACTTCTTCAGCCATCACTGGCTCCCGGACCTGCGCTGGCCCCTCGCCGTCTCGCTGCTCGCGGCCACGGCCGGGACCCAGGTGGCGTTCACCGTCGGGCACACCCGCCACCGCATGCCCCTTGCGCTCGGCTTCACCCTGATCGGCTTCTTCCTGTGGCTGGCGGAGAACATCGCCACATACCTCGGCGCCTGGCGCTACCCCGATCAGCTGCACGGCTGGCAGCCCGTCGCCGTGGAGAAGATCGGAGCCTGGGCGCTCCTGATCAGCGTGACGTTCGTCCTGGTCGCCTGGGCCAAGGGCAAGCGCGACCCCGGCAGGAGCCCGGCCGGCGGCGTACCGGACCCCGAGGCCAGGGCCGCCGGCTGAGGACCCTCAGTTCCGCGGCAGGAGGGACCCCAGAGGCCCGAGATCGAGGTTGAGGTCTTCGAGGCGCAGGCCGTGCTGATCGCACAGCTCGGTCATCCGCTCTTCGAGGTGCATCAGGGTCTCCCCGATCTGTTCCACCTGCGCGTCGCTCAGGTCTCCCTGTTCCACCCGGCGGATCGCCTGCCGTTCCATCAACTGCCGCAGGAGCTCCACCACGGTGAGTACCAACGAGACCAGGTCGCGGCCCATCTGTTCACGGTCGATGTCGAGTCTGCCCTCACGCGCACCGGTACGTTCCGTCATAGCGGGCCCGAGTCCGACCACGGCGCGGGCACCCGTTCGCTGACCGACGACAGCAGTGCGTGCAAGGAGAGCCGCACCAGAGGCACATCGGCGATGGCGATGACCAGGTCCCCGCTGATGACGACCCCCGTGGACAGCACGCGGTCGAGAAGGTCCACCAACGGGACACCGATGGGCCCGGTGAGCGGGCCCGGGGTCTCCCAGGGGACGGGATGCGGAGCGGACACGGCTCACACCTCCCCGACGAAGGAGTACGGGACCCAGGGGCCGGACACCTCGACGTCCGCTCCGGTGCGGTGTCGCAGGCCCGCCACCGCCTCCAGCAGTCTCCTGACGCGCACGGATGACACCAGGTAGGTGGCGTTGAGGATCTGCAGGCGGTGCTTCTCCCCCGTGAGCTCCGGACCGTGCGGGCGCAGCCGGCGGGTCGCGGTGGCCAGGCGGCTCAGGGCGGTGTCGATGTCCTCGGCGGTCCGCAGCGCGCGGTCATGGTGCTGCTCTTGTGCCTGGTGCAGCCCCCGCTTCCGTTCCAGGTAGGCGCGGCCCGCTCCGCCTGCCGCCCCGCCGCCGCTCACGTGAGGTCCGGGGGGTGCGGCCGCGGCGGGCCCGGGAGCTGCCGCGGGCAGATAGACCTTCACCCCCCATTCGGCATGGCCTTCGATGCGTGCCAGCACTGCGGCGAACCGGTCGGCATCCGCCGCCAGGGCCTGCCGCGCCCGCTCGTCGCCCCGGTAGAGCGTGGCCAGCGCCAGCGGCGCCGTGGCCCCGCAGGCGGCGGCCGCGGTCACCACGTCGTGGTGGGCGCGGGCACAGTGCTCCAGTTCTTCCCGGTCCGACAGCCGCTGCTGCCATGCGTCCTCGGTGAACGCGGCAGCGGGTACGTGCTGGACGACAGCCGTGAGGGACCCGAACCGCAGACCGCGCACGGGGAAACCGTCCGCCAGGCCGGCGAGTCCGGTGAGGGCCCCCGGATCGAGCTGCCGGCAGACGGCAAAGACGTAGGTCGCGGTGGCGTTCGTGGGGGTATCAAGCCGCTCCGCCGTCATGTCCCCGCCCCTTCCGTGTCCTTCGACCGGTGAGCGGGCGAGCCGTCGCCGTCACCGTCGCCGGACTCCAGTGCGTCCACACGCTCGCGCAACCGGCGGTTCTCCTCCCGCAGCTCGTTCCGCGCCGCCTTGGAACTGAGCGCGGGGTCGGTCTCCCACCAGTCGATACCGGCCTTCCTGGCCGTCTCCACGGACGAGACGAACAGGCGCAGCCGGATGGTGAGGAGCTCGATGTCGAGAAGGTCGATCTTGATGTCACCGGCGATGACGATCCCCTTGTCGAGGACGCGTTCGAGGATGTCGGCGAGGTTCGAGGTGGTCGGGCCGTTGGCAGGAGGAGCGCCCCATCGCTCATCGATGTCGGTCACGTGGTCCCTCCTTCCTCTTCGTCGTGGTCGCGTGCGGCAGGTGACCGCCGGCCAGGGCGGCTGCCGGCCGGGCTCCCGCTCGTCGGTCGCCCAGGGCGTGACACCTCTCCCCGGCGGCCGGTCAGCTCTCGTACAGCAGGTCGAGCAGCTGCTCCTCTTCGTATTCGAAGGCCTCTTTGCTGAGGTGCCCGGACTCGAATTCATGGTTCAGAGCGGCGAGCCGGGCGCGGATCACGGACGGGTCGTGCAGCTCACGGTCGGCCGCCTGGGCGAGTTGGTCGGCCACCCAGACCACGCCCCGCACGGGGGCGAGCGGCAGGGTGAGCACACCGCTGATCAGCCCCATCTCAGCCTCCGGCCCGGCCCGCGAGCGCGCGTGGTTCGAGGAAGCTGTAGCAGGGCAGCGGGCCCACCACCCGCAGTGCGACGCGATCGCGGTGGTGCCCGGCGAGACGCTCCGCCTCCGCGACGAAGTCGGCGCTGTCGCTCCGGTCCACCAGGAAGGACATATTGACCTGGCACCCGGAAACCTCCGGCCCGGCGGAGACCGCGTGCGCCCGGGACGTCAGCGCTCGCACGATGTCGTGACCCGCTTCGGCGGCCCGGCGCGACAGCGCGGTGGCCACCGCCTCGCCGAGACGCATGTTCGCCTCGTAGCTCGGTTGCCGGCGCACCGCTTCCCGCAGCCCGCGGATGGTGGCGTCGCCTGTGACCAGCGCGGCGAGCGAGTCGTCGGCCGGCATCGCCTTGACGTTGATCTCGACCCGGCCCGCGAGGTCCGCCAGGGCGGCCAGATGACGCTCCTCGGCGTCCGAAAGCTGTCGGCGGACCACTGCTTCGTCCGGCGCGACCATGCCGAAACGCATGGGCAGCACCGGCCCGTGTTCGGCCAGGGCCAGCAGCAGTTCCTGGTGCGCCATGAGGTCGCGGCGACGGGCGCGCAGCTTCGGCGGCGCCTGGCTCACGACTGCGGCGACGCGCCCCTCGACGAGGCGCTCCACGGCCCCCGGGGGCTCCCCCACTCCGCCCGGGTGCGAGGGCAGCGGGTGCTCGGCCCGGACGATGCCGTAGACGTAGATGCCGTCGTCCGTCACTGGTCACTCCTCCTCTGACTGCCGCCGGCGGGAAGCGGCTCCGGACCGGGCGGAGTTGCTGCGCCGCTTCTTCTTCGGCTGCGCTTCCTCCTCCTCGGAATCGTCATCCGAGTCGTCGCCCCCACCTACCACCGAGCGGACGGTGTCGCCAATTGACGAGGCCGCCTTTTCCGCCTTGCGCTTTCCGATGCTCTTGGCGGCCTGGCCGCTGAAGAGCTCGGGGACGGTCACGCTGCCCGAATCGCGCTCCAGATCCAGTCGATTGCACGCCTCCGCAAAACGCAGATACGTATCGACGCTGGCCACCACGATGCGGGCATCGATCTTGAGGATCTCGATCCCGACCAGGGACACCCGTATGAACACATCGATGACCATCCCCCGGTCCAGGATGAGTTCCATCACGTCGTAGAGCGTTCCGGCTCTCGGCGGGCAGGGAATGACCTCGCCGGACATGCCTGAATAAGTCGTGGTGGCCATCTGGGGTGCCCTTTCAGCTGGTCAGCGCGGTGCGTTCACTGGTCGGCCGCACCACGTCGGTAGCGGTGGGTCCGGTAGTACTCGAGCAGCTCGCCGTCTTCGTCGAGCTTCACCTCGTAGGTCGCGAGAAGGCTCGTGGTGTCCGGAATCCGCGCCAGCTCCAGCACGTCCACCGCGACACACCAGCCGTCGTCGGTGCGCCGTACCGCCGTGACACCTTCCACCCGGTGGCTGATCAGGCTCTGCAACATTTCAGCGGCCCGGCGAGCCACCGCACCGGGATCGTTCGTCGGCTTCTTCTTGTCTTTCCGGGCAGCCGAGGACGACCGAACCCGCGTTCGGGATTGTTCTGCCATACACCAAGTCTCGTCGCCCTCGTGACCTGTGCATCTTCAACGGAGCCAAATGATGCGAGCCGGCGGACGACGACGGCACGAGAGGACCGGCGGCGACAGCCGAGACCCGCGGGGAAAGCGAAATGCCTTCCGGTTCTGTGGGCAGAACCGGAAGGCATTCTTGGCGCGAGACGTGGTGGTTCAGCTGATCTGCGGGGGAACGAGGACGTTTTCACGGCCCAGCGACTTGGTCGTGGTGTCGCCGTACATGACGAGCTGTCCGCCGGGCCAGCGGGCGATCAGATCGTCCTGGCGGGTACCGCCGCCGAAGGCACCGGAGACGACAAGGCTGGTGTTGCGCCACGCGGACTTCGCGGGCCGGAGCCGGCGTTCCGCGGCGGCGGTGAGGCCTTTGGCCCCGGTGTTCTCGTAGACGGTGACTTCACCGTCGGACCACGCGACGAACAGGTCCTGGTCGCCGGACTCGGTGGCGAAGTTGCCGGCGGCGATGTCGCGGGCGTGCGGCCACGTCGTGTTGCGCTTTTCGAGCCGCTTCTCCGCATGCAGGCCCTTGCCGTCGACGTTGGTGTAGAGGGTCACCTCGCCGTCGGACCAGCGCACCACCAGGTCGTCGCGCCGGGTGTTGCCGCCGCCGAAGCGGCCGGCGGTGAGGCCGGAGGCATGCGTCCAGGTGTCGTTGGGTCCCTTGAGCTGGACCGCTTGGGTGAGCTTGTTGGTCTCGTTGACGTCCTTGTAGAGGGTCAGCGTGCCGTTGGCCCAGCGGACGAGGAGGTCGTCGGTGGTGTTGCCGGTGAATTCGCCCGCGGTGACGGCCTTCGCCTGCTTCCAGGGCCCGTCCTTCTTGGCGAGCTGGATGTCCTTGGCGAAGCCGTACCGGCGGTTGCCGGGGTAGAGCGAGACCTCTCCGTCGGACCAGCGCACGATCAGGTCACCGGTGCCGATGCGCACCGAGTCGGTGTGGAACCGGCCGGTGGTCAGGCCCGTGGCGTGCTGCCAAGTGGACGCGCTTCCCAGCGGGTTGACGGTGTCCGGCGCCGCGTCGTCGACCGCCTGGTGGTAGAGACGGAAGACGTCGTTGTCGAACTGCGAGGTGTACGAGACGTCGTCGCTGACTCCGCCGGTCTTGTAGCCGCCGATGGCGCCGACGAGGTTGCCGCGGCTGCCGTCGAAGCTCTCCAGGAACGGACCGCCGCTGACGCCGGAACGGTAGCCGGCACACGTGATTTCCATGAACCGGCCCTGGAAGGCCTTGGTGTCGTTCGTGCACTGCAACGGCGTCTTCTGACCGCCGGGGTAGCCGATGACCGTGACATCACGGCGGGCCAGCTGGGTAGCGGGGACGGAGGTGAGGCTGTTGCCGCGGCCGACGGCGTCCTCCAGCAGCTGCCCCTGGGAGTTGGGACCGACGCGCAGGAAGGCGAAGTCCACATCGTCGCTGGGGGTCTTGGCCAGGTACCGGCTGTCGATCCAGACCTTGCCCTGCTCCATCGGGAAGATGCCGTACGGGGTCTCCCCGGACTCACCGGCCTGTGAGGCGCCGGTGCGGTAGCCGGGCACGAACGCGACATTGCGGGGAGGCCTGTCGCTCTTCAGGCAGTGCGCCGCGGTGAGGACCAGGCTCTTGGTCGACGAGGTCACGGCACTGGCGGTGCAGAACTGGTTGGGGGTGGGCGATCCGTCGTCGTTGCGGATCAGGAACACCCCGACCGTGGCGACTCCGGCGTTCGCCGGATGGCTCGGCTGGGCCGACGACCGGTTGCCCGCCGCCGCACCGGCGCGACGCTGCCCGTCCGGGAGCTTCCCGGCGTCCCGCACCGCGTCCACGGGGACGGCGGCACGGATGCGCTCGGGTGTCCAGTAGCGCTCGGCCTCCTGGGCCTTGCGTATCTCCTCCGGCGTCACGCCCTGGGAAGGCTTCGCCGTGTCGTCCGGTGCGGGAGTCGCCGCGGCGGCGGTGGAGTCCGACGACGGCCGGTCGCCCGGCAGCGACCGGTAGGCACCGTGGTACGTGATCGCACCCCCGTCGGCCGGAGCCGAGGGGTGAGCGGCGACGGCCGGCACGGCGGGAACGATCGAGGCGCAGACGCCGATGGCGGCGGCGCGCCCCCAGGTTATTCGTTTCATGAGCCTGTCTATGGAAGAAGTGACATCGATGTGGCCGCGTCAGGTCCTGACGCGGAGCTTCACCGGCAGGGCCGGGGTGTCGTCGGCGCCGTCAGCGCCGGCGCTCGGGTGGCCGTTCCCGGGGACCGCGCCCGAAGACCTTGGCGTTATCGGTCGTGCCGTCAGCGTGGGCGCGGCCGGCACTGACGGCGTGCCGCGCGGTCTTCAGGGCCTGGACGCCGGGGGCCGCCGAGGCCACCTGGCCGTTCTCGGCGTGGGCCCGGGCACGGCAGTCTGTTCCAACAGCACGTAACCGACTGCGGGAACGGGATGTCACCGGGGGTCCTTCCGGGAAGGGCGACGGCGCATCCGCGGTCCGCCCAGGAATGTAACGGCAGCATAAGAAGCGGGAGGAAGGTATCACGAAACCACAGACAAAAACGGACAGTGTTGGTTTGCGAAGAATCACGGTGAGTGCGGCGCCTTCGTCCTCGTCGGCGGCGCGCGCTCCCGCGCGTGATCCCGGCAGTCCGGCGCCCGGTGACAATGGCTTGTTTCCCGGTGTGGTGCGGCCTGTCCCTGAAGGTTGGGTGAACAGGGTCGGGAAACGGGCCGGTTGAGAGGGACGGGTGTACGTGTACGACTACATCATCGTGGGTGCCGGGTCGGCGGGGTGCGTGCTGGCCGCCCGGCTCAGTGAGGACGAGAACACCCGGGTTCTGCTCATCGAGGCCGGGCCGGTGGACGATGCCCAGGAAATCCACGTTCCGGCCGCCTTCAGCAAGCTGTTCCAGACGAAGTACGACTGGAGCTACCTCAGCGCATGCGAACCGGGCCTCGACGGCCGGCGGCGCTTTCTGCCCCGGGGCCGGATGCTCGGCGGTTCGTCGTCGATGAACGCGATGATCTACATCCGCGGAAACCGGCGCGACTACGACGCCTGGGCCGCGGCCGGCGCCGAACGGTGGGGCTGGGACGACGTTCTCCCCTACTTCCTGCGCGCCGAGGACTTCCAGGGCGAGCTGCCTCCGTGGCACGCCGCCGGCGGGCCGCTGACCGTCAGCGAAGGCCGCTCCCGGCATCCGCTGATGGCTGCTTGGGTGGCGGCCGCCCAGGAGGCCGGCCACCCCTTCACCGCCGACTTCAACGGCCCGGAACAGGACGGCGTCGGCTACTACCACCTCACCCAGCGCGACGGCCTGCGCTGTAGCACGGCCGTCGCCTATCTGCGGCCGGCGCTGACCCGGCCGAACCTCGAAGTGCTCACCGGCGCGCAGTGCACCCGCATCCTGTTCGACGGCGACCGCGCCATGGGCGTCGAGCTGGAGCAGGGCGGGGAGCTGCTGCAACGGCGTGCCGAGCGGGAGGTGGTGCTGTCGGCCGGTGCGTACAACTCCCCGCAGCTGCTGATGCTTTCCGGTATCGGCGTGGCCGAGGAACTGACGGGCTGCGGTATCACGCCTCTGGTGGACCTCCCGGTGGGCGGGAACCTTCAGGACCACCCGCATGTCGGTCTGTCCTATCTGACCGACACCGCCACCCTGTTGACCGCCGAGACGCCGGACAATGTCCGCCTGCTGGAGACCGAGGCCCGCGGCCCGCTCACGTCCAACGTCGGCGAGGTCGGCGGCTTCCACCGGACCCGCGAGGGGCTGGACGCGCCGGACATCCAGGTACACGCCGCCCCGGTGATGTTCCACGAGGAGGGCATCAGCCCCGTCACCGACCACGCCTTCATGTTCGGCGCGGTCCTGCTCGCCCCCACCAGCCGGGGCAAGGTCTCGCTGCGGTCGGCGATCCCCAGTGCCGCACCGCACATCCTGCACAACTATCTGGCCACGGAGGACGACCGCGCGACGATGGTGCGGGCACTGAGGATGCTGCTGGACATCGCCGACCGGCCCAGTCTGCGCAAGCACCGCCGCGGCGACCACCGCGTTCCCCGCTCCACGGACGATGCCGGGCTGCTGGAGTTCGCCCGTCGTGAGCTCCAGACCCTGTACCACCCGGCGGGCACCTGCTCGATCGGCCCGGTGGTCGACTCCCGGCTCAGGGTGCACGGGGTGAACGGCCTGCGGGTGGTGGATGCCTCGGTGATGCCCACCGTGGTGCGGGGCAACACCAACGCCCCCACGATCATGATCGCGGAGAAGGCGGCGGACATGATCCGCGACCTGCCTGCACTGGCCTGACCTGCACTGACGGGCGGCGGGCCCGGGGCGTGCGGCAGCGTCACGCCCGCTGCGCGGCAATGCCCTGGTTCTCACCCTCGCCCTCGCCCTCGCCCTCGCCCTCGCCCTCGCCCTCGCCCTCGCCCTCGCCCTCGCCCTCGCCCGCCAGGTGTACGCGTCCTTCGCGGAGCATGTGGAGGCTGTCGGTGCAGGCGGTGACGAGGTCGATTTCGTGGCTGACGAGGACGAGGGTCAGCCCACGTTCGGCACGCAGGCGGGTGAGGAGTTCCATGACCGCGATGGCCGTCGTCGGGTCGAGCGCCGAGGTGACTTCGTCGCAGAGCAGCAGGTCGGGTTCGGTGGCCAGGGCGCGGGCGATGGAGGCCCGTTGGCGCTGGCCGCCGGACAGCTCATGGGGGTAGCGCCGGGCGAAGCCGGCGGGGAGGCCTACGTCGTCCAGGAGTTCGCCGACGCGGGCCGGCATCTCGGACCTGCTGACGGTGCGGTGGAGTTGCAGGGGGCGGGTGAGGGACGCGCCGATGGTGCGGGCGGGGTTGAGGGCGCCCAGGGGGTTCTGCGGGACGAGCTGGATGCGCCGTTGCTGGTCACGGTTGCGTTTGCGGGCGGTGGCGGGCAGCGGCCGGCCGTTCCAGGTGAGGGTGCCGGCATCGGGTTTCTGGAGGCCGGCCAGGGTCCGCAGCAGTGTGGTCTTGCCGGATCCGGAGGGACCTATGAGGCCGGTGGCCGAGCCGGGCGGGGCGTGGAAGTCGGCCTCCTTCAGGGCCTGGTACGTATGGCCCCGGTGGGTGAAGGCGACGTCCAGACGTGCGGCGCGCAGGCCGTCGTCCGGGGCGGCCGGTGGCCCGGGGGTGCGGGAGCGGCCGGGCTTGCGGACCGGGGCCCCGGGGGCCGTGGGGGCCGTGACGGGAGCGCGGAGGGTGATGACGGCGTCCGCGCAGGCCGCGACGACCTGCGGATCGTGGCAGGCCAGGATGACGGCGATGCCACGGTCGGTGGCGAGCCTGCGCAGCAGGGCGACGATCTCGTCGCGCAGGGCCGCGTCGAGGCCGGCCGTGGGTTCGTCCAGCAGCAGCACATCGGGGTGCCGGGCCAGGGCGCGGGCCAGCGCGAGCCGGCGTTGCTGCCCGCCGGACAGGGCGCCGGGGCGGTGGTGGGCGAGTCCGGCGGGCAGCCGGCACTCGGTCATCAGGGCCGCGACGGCTTGGGGCGCGGGGTCGGTGGCGACTTCGGCGATCAGCTGTCCGGCGGTCATCCGGGGGTTGAGTGCGGAGCCGGGGTCCTGTCCGACGTAGGCGATGCGGTGGCGGCGCAGGGCGCGCAGGGCGTCGGGCGCGAGGGTGAATACGTCCTGGCCGAGAACCTCGACGGAGCCGGAGGTGACCTGGGCCCCTGAGGGGAGGTCTCCGATGAGGGCACGGAGGAGAGTGGTCTTTCCCGAGCCCGAAGGGCCGGTGAGCGCGGTGACCCGGCCGGTTCGCAGGCTGAGGCCGGTGTTCCGGAGCAGGGCCGGGCCGTCGGGGAGCCCGATGGCGAGGTCGGTCACCGTCACGGGCGGCGGGGAGTCGGTCATGGCCGGGGAGGTGTCCTGGGGTGTGGGCGCGGAACGCCCGGTGGTGGTCATCGCAGGGCGGCCCTTCGGGCGGTGGCGGGTGCCAGCGCGTTGGCGGCGAGGTTGACGCTGATGGCGAGCAGGCCGATGGCGAGTCCGGGGGCGACGACGGCCCAGGGATTGAGGAGGATGCCGGGCCCGTTCTCACGGATCATCAGTGCCCAGTCGGCTTCGGGGGGTTGCGGGCCGAGCTGGAGGAAGCCGGCCATGGAGATGACATAGACGGCGTCGACGAAGCGCAGGCCGAACAGGGCCAGGACGGTGGCGCGGAGATTGGGCAGGATTTCCCGCAGGGCCAGCTGCCCGATGCGTTCGCCGCTCGCGGTGGCCGCTTCGATGAATCCCGTGGTGGCGAGCGGAGCGGCTGCGCTGGCGACGATGCGGACGGCGTAGGGGATGCCCAGGAAGATCGCCACCACGGTGATGGCGAGGCGGCCCCCGCCGGGCCAGGCGAGGGCGAGCAGCATGATGCCCAGTACGGGCGGCAGCAGGATCGCGGTGTCCGCGATGCGTTCGACGAGTCGTCCCAGGCGGGGGCTGAGGACGGCGAAGCAGCCCAGCAGCGTGGCCACCAGCGTGATGGTGACGGCCACGATCAGGGCGTTGCCGATCAGCGCGCTGCCGCCGTGCAGCAGCCGGCTGAGGACGTCGCGGCCGAGCTGGTCACCGCCCAGGAGGGCTGCACCGCCGGCTTCGGCGTAGGGCTCGGTGACGGGTTTGTCGAGGGGGTGGGCGGCAAGCAGCGGGCCCGTCACCGCCACCAGGACCAGCAGGGCGGCGGGCGCCATCGGGGCGAGGATCCGTGGCCGGCTGCGGCGGGCGGGCGCCGCCGGGTGGCGGACCGCGGTGACGGTCATGGGCGGGCTCCCAGGGTGCGGGCGCGGACAAGGTCGGCGAGGAGGAGGATGACGGTGATCAGCGCGGCCGCGCAGGCGACGACGCCGGCGATGACGGGGGTGTCGCGGTCGGCGACGGCACCGGCCAGCACGGCCCCGATGCCGGGGTAGTTGAAGAGGGTCTCCACCACGACCGTGCCGCCGAGCAGGGGGCCGGTGGCGGTGGCCACTCCGGTGGCGATGGCGGGCCAGGCGCCGGGCAGGGCGTGGCGCAGCAGGACCCGCCGGGTGGGCAGGCCATCGAGGTGGGCGGCCTCCACGTGTGGTGTCGCGGCCTGGTCGGCGAGCGCGGCCCGCACGATCCGGGTGTTCCAGCCGGTCTGCGGGATGGTCAGGGCCAGCACCGGCATCACCAGCATGGTCCAGCTCGCGGGAGAGCCGTCGGCGCTGGTGACCGTGGCGGCCGGCAGCCAGCCCGTCCACAGGGACAGGGCCAGCAACAGGCCGATGGAGACCACGAATTCGGGCAGTGCGAAGGCGGCGGTGGAGGTGAGGTCCACGATGCGGTCCACGGTGCCCCGGGGGCGGGCGGCGGCCCACAGCCCGAGGGCGAGCGCGCCGAGAGCGGTCAGGACGAATGCCGTGCCGCCCAGCAGGACGGTGTTGGGCAGGGGGTCGGCGAGCAGGTCGGTGACGCGCTCGCCGCGGGCCGAGGTGCCGAGGTCGCCGGTGGGCAGGGCGGTGATCCAGTCCCAGAAGCGTTCCCACACCGGCCGGTCCAGACCGAGCAGATGCCGGCGGGCGGCGACGCCCGCGGCGCCCTCGCCGCGTTCGGAGGTGGCCGAGGCCGCGTCGCCGGGCAGCAGCTCGATCGCGGCGAACACCACGGCGAGCAGCACCAGCAGCATCATGAGGCGTTTGCCCACGAGGGCGGTGGCCCGCAGGCCGAGGACGCCGGCGCGGCGCGCGGCCGAGGCCGCCACGGGCCGGGTGACGGCTTCGGCCGGGCGCGTGGTCGTGTCGGTCACGTGGCCAGCCAGACGTTTTCGAGCTGGACTCGTCCGTAGCCGGGGAGCTTGGGCAGGCCGTGGACCTTGGGGGCGGCCAGGTCGATGCCGTCGGCCATGCCCCACAGCAGGTAGCCGGAGGCGTCGTGTTCGATCTGCTGGAGTGCGCGCAGCGCGGCCGTGCGTGCCGCGGGCCGGGCCGCGGCGATGGCCTTGTGATAGGCGGCGTCGAAGTCCTTGTCGGACCAGTCGGCTTCGTTCTCGCCCGATCCGGTGGTCATGGTCTTGGAGGCGAAGAAGACCAGGGAGTCGTTGGTGCCCCAGTAGTTGGTGTAGAAGTCGCCCTTGAGCCAGGTCTTCTGGTAGAAGGTGCCGGATTCCTGCTTGACGACCTTGATTTTGACGCCGGCCTCGCGGGCCTGGGAGGCGAACAGCGTGGCGGACTCCGCGAGTCCGGGGACGTCCTCGGTGGTGACCAGCTCGTAGGTCCGGGAGAGGTCGAACTTGGCTTCCTTGAGCAGCTTCTTGGCCTTGGTCAGGTCGCGGTGGCGCTGCGGGATGCTCTTGGCGTAGTCGGGGTCGGCGGTGCCCAGGATGTCGTTGGCGACCGTGCCGTATCCGGACAGGACCTGCTTGACCATCGCCTCGCGGTCCACGATGAGCTTCATCGCCTCGCGGGCCTTGGGGTCGGCGAACGGGCCGCCGGAGGTGCGCATCACGACCGGCATCGCCATGTCGTTGGGGCGCCGGATGATCTGGATGTCCTTGCGTGCGTCGGCGGTACGGGCGGCGACGGCACCGGCGTTGGAGGCCACGTCGATCTGACCGGACATCATGGCGTTCGCCATCGCCTGCGGGCTCTCGAACATGGCCACCTCGATGGCGTCGAGGTAGACCTGGCCGCCGTGCCAGTGCTCGTTGCGCAACAGGCGGGCGTTGCCGCCCCGGTACCAGTCGAGCTTGAAGGGACCGGCTCCGGGGGCCTTGGCCATGTCCTTGCCGGAGGTGTTCTTCTTGACGATGAACGTCGACAGGCGGGTGATCGAGGGGAGTTCGGCGTTGGCGTAGTCGGAGACGAGGGCGACGGTGTCCTTGCCGTCGGCCGTGATGTGGTCCGGCTTGATGCCGGGCAGTCGGGCCGCGCCGGCGGGGGTGTTGCGCAGGCGGCGCAGCGACCACACCACGTCGTCGGCGGTGACCGGCGTCCCGTCGTGGAAGGTCGCGCCCGCGGCGAGGGTGAAACGCCAGGTCTTGAGGTCCTTCGACGGCTTCCACGAGGAGGCGAGGCGGCCGACGGTGTTGTCCTTGAGGCCCGGTGCGGTGAGGGTGTCGTGGACGAGGGCGATGACGAGGTAGTCGCTCTCGTTGCCCTGGACACCGTGCGGATCGCGGACGATGGCCGAGGACCGGCCGAGCGCGCCGATGCGGAGAGTGCCGCCCTTTCTCGGTTTGCCACCGGAGCCGGAGGACGCCGCGTCGTTGCCGCCTCCACATGCGGCGAGCAACGCCGCCGCACCCATACCCCCGCCGGCCCAGAGCACCTGACGCCTGTTCCAGTTCACGTTGCCTCGTTCCACTCAGGGTCGTTTGCTTAGGTTTGCCTACCCTAATGACAGCCGTTCCCGCAAGGGCGCGCGGCGCCGAAAACATCGATTGACTGGCGTCAACAGGGCTTTATCCGGAGCGAGTTGAGCAAAACACCGCAGAGCACCCAATCTTTAGTTAGGTTTGCCTTACCTGATGCTCCTCGGTAGTTTCGTCAGCGTCCGCTGGACTCCGGGCCGGGCGGCCACCGTCAAGTCGCCCTGCTTTTCCGGGCTGTCGAGTGCTGCGCCACATCCGCACGCCGTCAGCCGGCCCGCAGTCCCCACCCGCAACGGAACGGACCACCTCGACATGACCACGGGAGCCGCACCCGTCCGTCAGCTCGACGCCACCGGCGTCGGTGAATTGCGCCAGGTCGCCGAGAAGATCCTCGCCGAATTCGGCACCTCTGCCACCTCCCCCGAACTCCTCGCCCGCGTCGCCGAATTCGCCGCCGAACTGAGCGAGTCCACCCGCCACGAGCTGCGCCCCGTCGACACCGACGCGGGCCTGTTCGTCCTGCGCGGGCTGGAGGTCGACGACACCGAGATAGGCCCCACCCCTTCGAGCTGGGCCACGGCCGGCGCCAGCGCCGCCCTCTACGACATCGTCCTGCTGCTGCTCGCCACCGTCATGGGCAACCCGATCGCCTGGGAAGGCCAGCAGGACGGCCGATTCGTGCACAACATCGTCCCCGCCCCCGGGCACGAGAACGAACAGACCGGCGCCAGCAGCACCGTCCTGCTCAGCCCGCACACCGAGGACGCCTTCCACCCAGGGCGCGCCCACCTGCTGATGCTCGGCTGCATGCGCAACCACGACCACATCGCCACCACCGCCGCCAGCATCCGCAACGTCCGGCTCTCCGAGGCGGACATCGCGCTGCTGACCCGCCCGCGGCTGCCGATCCTCCCGGACGACGCCTACACCGAGGCCCAGAGCTTCGACGGCGGGAAGCCGGCCGGCGTGCCCACGCTCTTCCACACCGTGGACGGCCTCACCCTCCGCTTCGACCCGGCCTACACCCCGCTCGACGACGCGACCCCCGCCCACCGGGCCGCGTACGAGCACCTGTCGGCCGAACTCGCCCGCGTCTCGGGCGCCGTGAGCCTGAGCCCCGGTGAGGTCCTGGTCGTCGACAACGACCTCGTCGTGCACGGCCGCGTCGCCTTCCAGGCCCGCTACGACGGCACCGACCGCTGGCTCAAGCGCGCCTCCGTCCGTGTCCCCGCGCGCCGGACACGCCCCGTGGCCGAGCAGGACGAGCACGGTTACGGTCAAGCCGCCATCGAAGCCCACGCCGCCTGACCGCCCCCACGCCCCACCAAGGACGGACATGACCGAGACCACCGTGGCCAGCGAAGCCCACTCCATACCCGCCGACGACAAGAACCTGCGCATCCTGTCGACTACGGACCTCGCCGGGATCGACATATCCCTGGCCGACGTCGTCGCGACCGTCGAAGGCGCCTACCGCACGCTGCAAGCGGGCCAGTCGGACAACCCCCGCAAACTCACCGTCAAGCCCGACGACGGGCACTCGGTCTCCTACGCGATGCTCGGCCGGGACGGTTCCCGCAATGTCGTCGCCATCAAGACCTCCTACAAGCACGGACTCGACAAGGGCCGCGACGACCAGCACTACTACACCGCGCTCACCCTCTACGACGACATCACCGGCCTGCCCGTCGCGATGATGGACTGCGGCCGCATCGGCTCGCTGCGCACCCCCGCCGTCTCCGCCCTCCTGGCCCGGGAGTGCGCCCGGCCCGGCGCCCGCAGCGCCCTGGTCATCGGCACCGGCACCCAAGGCCGGCTGGCCCTGCCGTTCCTGCTGACGACCCTGCCGGAGCTGGACCGTCTGATGCTCTTCGGCACCCACCCCGAGGGCATCGACGCCGTACGCGAGGAGTTGCGCGCGCACTTCCCGGACCACGACGTGGAGCTCGTGACCGATCTGCGGGCCGCGGCGGCCGACGCCGACATCGTCGTCGCCACCGCCGGCGCGCACACCCCGGCAGCCGTCGAGGCCGGCTGGCTCAAGCCCGGCGCGCTGTCCATCCTCGTGGGTCACGGGCTGGCGCCCTCCACCCTGCACCGCGCCGACCGGATCGTGGCGACCAGCGAGGCGCAGATGAAGGTCACCGGCACCGACATGGCCGACGACAACGGTGAATTCCCGGCCGTCGACACCGAGTTCCCGCCCGTCGTCGCCGGTATCACTGCGGGCCGCCGCTCGGATCAGGAACGCATCTTCGCCTACAACAGCGGACTCGTCGTCACCGACATCGCGCTGGGGCACCGCTTCGCCCAACTCGCCCTCGACCAGGGCCTGGGAGTGCAGGTGCCGGTGTGGCAGTGAACGGCCTCTCCACCGCGCCGGTGCCGACCCTGCCCGCCCACACCGACCCGGACACCGACCGGGTGCTGGACAGCGGTCTGCTGCACGAGCTGTCCTACGCCTTCGGGGGTCCCTTCCACTTCCTGCTCCCGCACCGCTTCGACGCCAACCTCGCCGCCTTCCGCAGCGCACTGAGCGACGCCGGGGCCGAGGGGCGGGTGTACTACGCGAAGAAGGCCAACAAGGCGGCCGTGTGGATGGAGCGCTGCGCCGCCCACCAGGCAGGCGTCGACGTGGCCGGCGTCGGGGAGCTGCGCGAGGCCCTCGGCCACGGGGTGCGCGGCGAGAACATCGTCGTCACCGGACCGGCCAAGAGCGACGAGCTGCTGCGGCTGGCCCTCCTCCAGGGCTGCCTGATCGCCGTGGACGCGCTCGACGAACTGGACCTGCTGGTCACCCTCGCGCTGACCGGTACGGGGCGCCCGGCCCGGCTGCTGCTGCGCCGGCTGCCGCCCGCCCAGCCGCACAGCCGCTTCGGCATGGACGCCGCCGAGATCGAGACCGCGCTGGACCGGTGCGTGCGGGCCGGGGAGGCGGTACGGATGGAGGGCTTCAGCTTCCATCTGTCCGGCTATGCCACCCAGCCGCGCGCCGACCTCGCCGGCGAACTCGTCGACCTGTGTCTGAAGGCCCGGGTGCTGGGGCTTCAGGCCGACCGGATCAGCATCGGCGGCGGCTTCGCCGTCGACTACAGCCCCGCCGACCACTGGCACACCTTCCTCGCTGCGCAGAAGCCAGAGCACTACCACGCGAAGAAGACATTCCAGACAGGCGACTTCTACCCCTACCACTCCCCCGTCGCCGGAGCCGGCGCACTGCGCACCATCCTGGCCGCCGTCCCCGAGGGCGGGCGGACCAGCCTGGCCGAACTCCTCAAGGAGACCGGGACGCTGCTGATGATGGAGCCCGGCCGCGCGCTGCTGGACGGAGCGGGCGCCACGGTCTTCAGCGTCCAGGGCATCAAGGAACGTGACGGATACCAGATTCTCACCGTCGACGGCACCAGCCTGAGCCTGTCCGAGCAGTGGTTCAACAGCGAATACCTCCCCGACCCGCAGCTGGTGACCCCCACCGGCCGGCCGGCCGGCGGCGAGCCGCACCCCGCGTGTGTGGGCGGAGCCTCGTGCCTGGAGTCGGACATGGTCACCTGGCGCAAGGTCCCCCTCCCCGCCCGCCCGCGGGCCGGCGACCTGCTCGTCTACCCGAACACGGCCGGCTACCAGATGGACTCCAACGAGTCCCCCTTCCACGACCTGCCGCTGCCGCCCAAGGTCGTGCTGGACCGCCTGGGCAACCGCCCGCGCTGGCGCCTGGACCGCCGCCCCGCATACTGACCTTCGACCCGCCCAGGAGTGTTCCCATGAACGAGGCCCTCGCGCGCCCCGCCGTGGTCTCCCGCATATCCGACCTCATCGGATACACCCCGCTGCTGGAGCTGTGCCGCACCGAAACGGGCAGCCGCCTCCTGCTCAAGCTGGAGATGTACAACCCCACCGGCAGCGCCAAGATCCGCATGGCCCGGGCCATGGTCGACGCCGCCGAGCAGGACGGCACACTGCGCCCAGGCGGCCGCATCATCGAATCCACCTCCGGCAACACCGGCCTGGGCCTGGCCGTCATCGCCGCCGAGCGCGGCTACACCTTCACCGCCGTCGTCGACAACCACGCCGCCGCCGACAAACTGCGCGGCATGAAAGCCCTGGGCACCGAACTCGTCTACGTCGTCGACGACGGCACCGAGGAACTGGCCACCGCCGCCCGCGAAGAGCTCGCCGAAGACATGGCCCGCGGCCAGGACAACACCATCTTCACCGAGCAGCACAACAACCCGGCCAACGGCATCGGCTACTTCCCCGTCGCCCACGAACTCCACCAGGCCCTCGACGGGAAGATCGACGTCGTGATCGGCGCGGTCGGAACCGGCGGCATGCTCTGCGGCACCACCCGTGAACTGCGCAAGCTCCTACCCGACTTCACCACCATCGGCGTCGAGCCGAAGGGGTCGATCGCCTTCGGCGGACCCGCGCACGACTACTACCAGTCCGGCACCGGCACACCCGAAGGCGCCGAGATCGGTGCACTCGTCGACTTCGACCTGATCGACGAGGGCGTCAAGGTCGGGGACATCGAAGCCTTCGCCACCGCTCGCGCGCTCGCCCGCACGGGACTGCTCATCGGCGGCTCGGCCGGCGGAGTCGTCCACGAGGCACTGATCCGCCTGCCCTCGCTCCCGCCGGGCAGCACTATGGTCGCCCTGATCAATGACGGCGGCGAAAAGTACATGGACACCGTCTTCAACGACGACTGGATGAACGCCCGCAACCTCATCGATCCCGCCCTGGAGCAGGAGACCGACGAGAAGATCACCAAACTCCGCAGGATTTGATGCCCGCCATGCAGCTGACCACCCTCCTCCGCGACAGTCGCGCCCTGGCCACCCTCGCCGTCCCGCTCATCCTCACGCAGCTCGCACAGGTCGCGCTGACCACCACCGACACCGTGATGATGGGGATGCTCGGCACGGCCGACCTCGCGGCGGGGGGACTGGCCATCGTCCTCTTCAACCAGCTGCGCACCATGGGCGTCGGCCTCGTCACCTCCGTCGGCAACCAGATCGCCGCCGCCTCCGCACGCGCGGAGTCGGCCCAGGACGCCGGGCCGGGCACCGCGCAGGGCGAGAGTGACGACGAGGTGCGCGAGATCGTCCGCGCCAGCCTCGCCGTGGCCACCCTCGCCGGTATCGCCGGCGCGGTGCTCATGCTGCTCATCGGGCAGGCGCTGACCCTCCTGGGACAGGAGGCCGACGTCGTCGACCGCGCGCAGACCATGCTGCCGGCCCTCGCGCCCGGTCTGGTGCCCTGCCTCTGGTTCCAGGCCATCCGCCAGTTCACCGTCGGTATGCGCCGTCCGCAGGCGCTGCTCCAGATCACCATCGCCTCCGTCGCCGTCAACGCCGGCATCAACTGGGTCCTCATCCACGGCACCTGGGGCCTGCCGAAGCTCGGCCTGCCCGGTGTCGGTGTGGCCACCACCCTGGTCTACCTGCTGTCCTTCCTGGCCCTCTACCTGTCGGCGAAGAAGGACCCGGTCCTCGGCCTCCTCCTCAGCCTCAACATCGCCAAGGCCGACCGCGCCACCGTCCGCCGCCTGGTCCAGCTCGGCGTACCCATCGCGGCGACCTACGGTTCCGAGGCCGGTTTCTTCTCCGTCACCGCCCTGATGGCCGGTTCGTTCGGCAGCGCCGCCCTGGCCGCGCACACCGCCGTCAACCAGCTCGTCTACATCGTCTTCCAGGTCGCCGTCGGCCTCTCCCACGCCGCGTCCATCAACGTCAGCCGGGAACTCGCCCTCGGCCGCACCGAGGCCGCACTCCGCATCAAGAACACCGCTCTGGCCTGCGCCGGAGCCGTCATGGTCGTGGTGGGCGTCGTCTACATCACCCTGCCCGACCTGGTACTCAGCCCCTTCTTCGACACCAGCAGCGCCCGCGACGCACAGGCGGTGTCGATCGCCACCCACCTGCTCCTGGTGATCATGGTGTTGCAGTTCTTCGACTGCGCCCAGAACATCGGCGTCGGACTCCTGCGCGGCCTCGACGACACCAAGAGCGGATTCCGCATCACCCTCGTCGGCTACTGGGCCATCGGCCTGCCCGCCGCATGGCTGCTGGGCTACGCCGCCGGGCTCCACACCCTCGGCATCTGGCTCGGCCTGCTCACCGGCCTCGCCGCCACCGCCATCCTGCTCCTGCGCCGCTACAGCGCAAGCCTCCGCACCAAGTTCACGGCACAGCAGGCCGTGTCCACGGCCTGAGACGGCCGGTCAGACCGGCGCAGCACGGTGTCGTTCGTGAGCCCCGCCCCCGGTCGCACCGGGAGGCGGGGCTCACGAGCACTCCGGCCGCCTACGCGCCTCAGGGCGTCAGCTCGCCGTCGAACACGGTGACCGCCTGTCCCAGCAGGGTGACCCGGTCACCGTGCAGCTCGACGCCCACCCGCCCGCCGCGCGCGGACAGTTGCACACCGGTCAGCTCCGTACGCCCCAGTCGGCCCGCCCAGTGGGGTGCGAGGACGCAGTGGGCGGCGCCGGTGACCGGGTCCTCGGGAATGCCGGCGGCGGGCGCGAAGACCCGGGAGACGAAATCGTGGTCGGCACCGGCGGCGGCACGCGCGGTCACGATGACCGCCCGGCCGCTGAACTCGGCCAGTGCGGCGATGTCCGGGGCCAGATCACGCACCGCCGACGCCTCCGGCAGCTCCACGAGCAGATCGTGCCGGGCGCTGCCCGTCCACCGCGGCTCGGTCCCGAGCGCCTTGGCGAGTCCCTCCGGCGCGGGGGCGGCGGTCGGCTGATCCGCGGGGAAGTCCAGCGTGAATGCTCCCTGACTGTGCCGACGGGCGGTCAGCACACCGCTCAGGGTGTCGAACCGCAGGGCAGCGCCGGACGGGATGCCCTGTGCCGCGTGGAGGACGTGCGCGGTGGCCAGGGTGGCATGACCGCACAGATCGACCTCCACGGTCGGTGTGAACCACCGTAGCCCGTAGGTGTTTTCCGCCACGGGGTGCACAAAGGCGGTTTCCGGCAAGTTGAATTCGGCGGCGACCCGCTGCATCCAGGCGGCGGCGGCAGGTTCTTCCAGCAGACACACCCCGGCGGGATTCCCGGCGAACGGCCGGTCGGTGAACGCATCGACGATGAAGGCACGCATGCCCCCGACGCTACGTGCCGATGGCGCGTAGCGGGCGAATTCCCGAGTTCGCCGAAGGCCGGCCCGGTGGCGTAGGGGGCGGGCACGCTCACCGCACTCCCACCGGCCGAGGAGACCCCTCCCCCGCCGGGCCCCGGGGGGGCAGGCGCGGACGAAGGGTGCCGGGCGCCGCCCCGGGAGCACGCGAGCCATTCGGGTGAACGGCGAGGACGGGCCGGGCCCGGCCGCCGCCGTGCCCCCTGCCTCCGGGGCCCGTGCGGGGAGGACACCGCACGGGCCGCGGCGCGGTGCGGAGGTGTCCCGGCGGGCGCGGGCGCCGGGCGCCTCATAGATTGGCACGGGCGGGGCCGTGAGCCGGAGGAGGATGGGCAGGGAGCGCGTGCGGAGACCGGAGCTCGATCATGCGGCGCTGTTCGCAGCGACACCGAGCGCTTGCCTGGTCCTTGACCCGGACCTGGTGATCGTGGACGTCAACCAGGCGTATCTCCAGGCAACCGGGCGGACCCGGGACGATCTGCTCGGGCAGTACGTCTTCGACGCCTTCCCCGACAACCCCGCGGACCCCGACGCCGAAGGCGTACAGAACCTGCATCCCTCGCTGAACCGGGTGCTGGCTTCCGGGGAGCCGGACACGATGGCGGTCCAGCGGTACGACATCCCCGTGGCCGACCAGCCGGGCCTGTTCGAGGAGCGCTGGTGGTCCACCATCAACACTCCCGTCATCGGTCCGGGCGGCACGGTGGCCTGGATCATCCACCGGGTGGAGGACGTGACGGCGTTCGTGCACTCCCGCCGGGCCCGTCAGATGCCGGGCGGGCAGCTGAGCGAGCGCGAGGAGGCGATGGAGGCCGAGCTGTACGTCCGGGCGCGTGCGCTGCAACACCTCAACGAGGAACTGCGCCGGGCCCATGCCCGCGAACGCCAGGTCGCGCTCACCCTCCAGGAGGCCATGCTCCACTCCCCCGACCTCGCCCGGCACCGCGACATCGCGGTGCGCTACCTCCCGGCCATCGGCTCACTGAACATCTGCGGCGACTGGTACGACATCGTCGACCTCCCGGGGGAGGCATTCGCCGTCGCGGTCGGAGATGTCGTCGGCCACGGGCTGGAGGCCGCCGCCGTCATGGGCATGCTCCGCAGCGCCCTCAGCGCCGCCGCACGCTCGGTCGTGGGACCCGCCCAGGCGCTGAAGGTGCTGGGCCTGTACGCCCGCTCCGTCGAGAAGGCGCTGGCCACCACCGTCATCCAGGCACTGATCGACACCGCCCGTCACGAGGTGACCTACAGCAGCGCCGGTCACCCGCCCCCCGTCCTGCTGCACGCCGACGGCACCCACGCGCTCCTGGACCAGGCCACCGACCCGCCCCTGGGCGCCCACCCCGAACATGAGCCACGCCCCCAGGCCCGCCTTGCCTACACCCCCGGCGACACCCTCGTCCTCTACACCGACGGGCTCATCGAACGCCGCGACGAAGACATCGACGCCAGCCTCGCCCGCCTCACCGACGCCCTCTCCCGCTACAGCAGGTTCAGCCCGCAACGCCTCGCCGACGCGCTGCTGGCACGCCTCGGCGTCAGCGCCGGCGCCAGCGACGACATCGCCCTGGTCGTCGTCCGCCTGTAGCCCCGAAGGGAACAGCCCGCAACTCGACCAGCGGATGCATCCGGGAGATGCGTCACGCACGATGGGACATAAGAAGATCCAGATCCTCGAACTGCTTCGGGGTGACCGATGACAGAACATGCAGGACTTCACCGTGCGAACGGCCGCCGTCTACCGCAGGACCGCTCGGCGCGGGCGCCGACGGGAACCGCACCACTCGACCACCCACACCGCCTTCCTGGTGTGACCGGTGTGCGGGTGTCCTTCGTCATGGCCCTTGTCGTGGCCCTCACCGGTGCCGGCGCGTTCTTCGGCCCGGCCCGGGCGAACAGCCCTGGGTCCGGAACGGCTATGGTCTCCACCCGCGTCGCGGGGTGGGCAGTCAGCCCCTCGCTCGGCCACACCTGGACACAAGCCGTCCACGCCCGCCCCCAGGCCTCGCCGACGCAGTCATCCACGCCGGATCCCGCGGACGTGGTCCAAACGTATTTCAGTGCCGTCAACGAGGGTGACTACATTGCCGCTTGGGCGCTGGGCGGGAAGCAGCACATCGCGGGGAACACGTTCGACGCCTTCGTGCAGTCCTTCAACACCACGAACAAGTACGACGTCACCATCAAAGCGGTGGACGGCAACAAGGTCGAGGTCGAGCTCGACCAGCTGCTGACCGACGAAACCCACCGCCACTTCACCGGCACCTACACCGTGGAGGACGGCGTGATCGTCACCGCCGACATCCACCCCAAGTAACCCCCCGGAGCATCGGGCGGGGCACCCGGGCGGCACGCCGCCACTCCCCGCGGCCGTAGTGGTGGCGGTCAGCACTCCGGCTGCCGGCCTGGCCTACCGTGGCCGGGTGACAGCGAGCGTGCGGAAGCGGGAGTGCCACCGCGACCTGTGGGCGGCTGCGGGTGCGGTGGCACTGTTCGTCCTGGCAGCAGTCGTCGGGCGCGTCATCAACCGGACCGTTTACGGTTCCGAGGGAATCCTGCGGCTGGGGTGGCCGCCGTTGCACGCCTGGTGGCTGCCGCATGTCGGCCCCGGCACCCCGGCGGCGGTGGCCGTCGCGGCGGTGGTGGTGGCCTACGGTCCGTCGACCGCTCAGCGTCTGTCGTGGCGGGTGCTGGTGCCGGCCGTGTGGGCCTCGGCGATGGCCTGGACGTGGTCGCTGGCACTCGTGGACGGGTGGGGCCGTGGCGTCGCCGAGCGGCTGACCACCAGCCTGGAGTACCTGCAATCCGTCGACGACGTGCACGACGTGGGCGCTTTCCTGCGCGACTTCACGCACCACATTCTGGTCGGCTCGCCCGGCATCTGGCCGGCACATGTGGCCGGTCATCCGCCCGGCGCTCTGCTGACGTTCGTCGGGCTGGACCGGATCGGGCTGGGCGGCGGCGCCTGGGCCGCCGTCTGGTGCATCACCGTCGGAAGCTCGCTCACCGCGGCCGTCATGGTGACCGTCCGCGCACTGTGCGGTGAGGAACTGGCCCGCCGGGCCGCCTCGTTCCTCGTACTGGCCCCGGCGGCGGTATGGATCGGGGTCAGCGCCGACGGCTACTTCGCGGGGGTGGCCGCCTGGGCCGTCGCCCTGCTGGCCCTGGCGGCCACCCGCAGTACGCGCAGGCCGCGTCTCGCCGCCCTGGGTGCGGGGCTGCTGCTCGGCTGGGCCTGGTATCTCTCCTACGGGCTGACCGTTCTCGTCGTCCTCGGCGCCGCCGTACTGCTGCTCGCGCGCTCGGTCCGCCCGTTGCCGTATGTGCTGCTGGGCGCGCTGGTCTGGGCGGCGGCCTTCACCTGGGCCGGGTTCTGGTGGCTGGACGGCTATACGACGCTGGTCGAGCGTTACTACCAGGGCGCCGCGAAAGTACGCCCCTACAGCTACTTCCTCTGGGCGAACCTGGCGGCCCAGGTACTGACCGTGGGCCTGGCCACCGTCGCCGGGCTGCGCCGCGCCGCCGGTCCGCTGTGGCATGCGGTGCGGAGGATGCGACGCGAGCCACCGAGCGGACGGGGCGCGCTTGCCGTGCTGGTCGCGGCAGGGCTGTGCATGATGCTGCTCGCGGATGTCTCCGGGATGAGCAAGGCGGAGACCGAACGGATCTGGCTGTCCTTCGCGGTGTGGACGCTGCCCGCAGGTGCCCTGCTGCCACGCCGCTTTCACTCCTGGTGGCTGGCCGCGCAGGCCCTCCTCGCGCTGCTGGTCAACCACCTGTTGCTGACCGGCTGGTGACCACATCCACCGGCGGGCCGGCTGCCTAAGGTGCCTCCGGCGGAGACGGGGGAGACGGGGGATCTTCAGAGCGTGGACGGGCCCTGTGTGTGCGCCACAGGGCCACCAGCAGACACACCGCCGAGGCCGCGAAGAGCGCCGCGGTGATCAGTAGCCAGTGGTCCCAGAACTGACCCGACGGCAGACCGGTGTACAGGGAGAATCCCTGGACGCGCTGGAGGATGAGCGGGTACCACACCAGGAGCAGCAGGAGCGCGACGAAAGCGGGCACCCGGACGTAGTTGATCCCGCCTGCCACCACCGGGGCGGAAGGGTTCGGTGTGCGCCGCCGGTGCCGGTGCCGGTGCCGGAAGAGGCGTTGCACCACGCGGTCGGTGGCGGTGTACAGGGGCAGGAACACCAGGTCGTGCAGGAGGGCCGCGCCGACGAACCAGATGAGGACGCCGAGGGTGTCCCCTGTGAGCAGTCGGACACCCGCGTACACGGCCAGAAAGAAGGAGCACAGCACCAGCAGGAGGTGCAGAGGGGACGCCCCGTAGCGTGCGCGGGGGCCCTTCACGGGGTGCTCCCGAAGGTGAGGCGGGTGACCCATTTCGTGTTGTGCACACCGGGGTTGGCGGGGACGATGATGCGCGCCGGATATCCGTGGTCCGGGGAGAGAGCGGCGCCGTTGACCCGGAGGGCCAGCAGCGATCTGGGATCGCGTACTTGGTTGTCGCGCAGATGCGCCGAGCGGAAGGAGCCGGCGCGCTGTGCGGACTCGACGAAGATGCCCGGCGGGTTGTGACGCAGTCCGACCAGGGCAGCGAGGTCCGCCAGCCGGACGCCGCTCCAGTGCTGGTCGTCGGTGGACCAGCCCTCGACACAGGCAATGGGCAGGGCCGCCGTGTGCTGGGGAAGGGTGAGGAGCTGTGCGCGGGTGCAGGTCCGCTCGCGGCCGTCGCCCCGTACGACCAGCCGCCAGTCGGGGCCGATATCGCGGGCCCTGATCCCCACGCTCGCCGCGGTCTTGTTGATCTGGAAGCCGTTGGGCCCCTCCCCCGGGTCCTGCCCGCGCGGGGCCAGCAGCGCGGTCCTGCGGAGGGAGCCGCCGATGCTCTGCCCCGCCGTGACGAGGAGCAGGCCCACCGACCCCGCACCCACCAGGCCGAGCGCGCCACGCCGCGACATGGTGGGAGGCGCCGGGTCAGGTGCCACCAGCCCGGTGTCGTCGGCCGGTTCACTCACCGTCCGGGAGAGCGGCGTGCGCAGTTCGGTGCGCAATCGGCGGCCGCGCAGGGCCTTTGCCATCACGGGGATACGGAACGCGATATGGACGAGGAACGCACCGATGAACACCCATGCTCCGTAGAAATGCAGGGTGTAGAAGGAGCCCGGGAAGATGTAGTGCAGCTGGATGTTCAGCACGCCGGTGACGAACTCGAACAGCGCCCCGCCCACCAGGAGCAGCAACGAAAGCCGTTCCAGCGCATGGCTCGGTGAGCGCAGCGGCGGCCAGGAGAACAGCTTCGGGATGACCGACCACAGCTTCGCCAGCAGCACGGGGATCAGCACCACACCGAGCGTCACATGGATGCCCTGGGTGAGGCGGTAGAGCCAATAGGGGCTGGTCGGCCAGGAGAAGAGGTAGAAGCCCAGCCATCCCTTGTCCGGTGTCCGGTCGTTGCCCGGAGCCAGATCGGGGTTGTAGGCGGCGTAGGACAGCAGCCCGGTCACGAAGAGCGCCGTGATGCCGACGAGCAGGATCAGCCCGAACGCCGAGGTCAGCCACGGCCCCCGCAGGGGACTGCGCCAGAACCCGGGACGAGCCGGACCGGGTGGCGGACCGCCGGGGAGGCGAAGGCCGCGTCGGTCACGGGCCGGCCGTGAGGAGGCGTCAGCGTGCCGGCGGGTGGCTTTGCCCGCGGATGGCTTCGCCGGGCGTTCCAGCCGGGATGAACCGGCGGCGGCCGCCTTGTCGGGACGACGGCCGGGCGTGGGGCGGCGCGGCCCGTCCCCCTGGTCGTGGTCGCTCGGCTCCATGGCGTCCCTCCGCCGCGTCCGGTGCGGCTCGGCCCGCCGCTCAGGGCCAAGATATGCGGGAATGGGGGCATTTAGCGCACACCAACACCATGCCCTTGCGCCGGTTGTCCGGCGGCGCAGCTTGCCGTGTGCGTGCTACTCCGGCGCTTCCTGCCCGGGCGTGGAGGCGCCGCCCCTCGGGCAGGTGAGCCGGTCGACCACCCCGACCACCCCGTCGACGCTTTCACACAGCCGCACCGCAATCGGGGCAAGGCTTGCGTGCTCCACGGTGCCGGTGAGCGTCACGGTGCCGTCGGCGACCTCGACCGTGACCGCGGACGGTGTCACGCCGAGCGTCCGCGTCAGCACCTCTTCCAGCACCTCCTCCTGAATGGCGCGGTCGCGGCGCAGGAACAGCCGCACCAGGTCGCTGCGGCTGATCACGCCGATGAGACGGCCGGTGTCGTCGACCACGGGCAGCCGCTTGACCTTGTGCTTCTCCATCGTCTTGGCTGCTTCGACGACGCTCCACTCGGGCCGTGCCACCACCACGGGGCTCGTCATGATCCCTTCGGCGGTGCTCGCTCCGAGCTTGGCGATCTGCCGGCGCAGCAGATCGGCCTCGGACACCACTCCCACCGGCCGCTCGTCCTCGTCGAGGACCGGGACGGCGGTGATGTCGTACTCGTCGAGCAGGTGCGCGATCTCCTTGAACGGAGTGCCCCGTTGGACGACGACGGCGTGGGGCGTCATCAGGTCGGCAACGCTGCGGTGGCTCATCTTCGGCCAGTCCCTCCGGGTGTGCAGGTGCCGGATCTCAACCGCCTCATGGGCGGGGATCCGGTACCGACCAGCCTGCCTCGCGCCCGCGGTTCCTGCGCAGGGACGGGCGGGTCCGGGCGCATCCTCCCCCTGCCTGCTCATCATTCGTGCGGAATCACAGCCACCGGGCAGGCCACATGGTGGATGGCGGCATGCGCCACCGGGCCGACGCGTGGCGCGAGCGGCGGACGGTGCAGCTTGCGGCCGACCACCAGAAGCTCGGCCCCGAAGACCGCCTGGACCAGGGCCCGGGTCGGGGTCTCCGACACAACGGTCTGCTGTACCGGCACGTCGGGGAACCGCTCACACCACGGGAGGAGGGCGTCCCCCAGCTCGACGGCCGCTTCCTTGGTGAGTTCCGTCGCGGCATCGGGATCCAGGCCCCACGGGGTGTAAGCGTGCACGGGGAGCGGACGCCCGTGCACGGCCTGAAGCGGAACACCCCGGCTCGCCGCGGCGTCGAAGGCGAAGTCGAGCAGCCGATCGCACGGGCCGTTGAGGCTGAGGCCGGCGACGACCCGCGCGTCGGGGGCGGGCGGCGGGTTGTCCGGCGGTTCGTGGCGCGGCGCCTTCGCGCGCCCGTCCCGGCGGACGAGCACGACCGGCCCCTTGGCCCGGCCCACGACATTCAGGCTCACATCGCCGAGCACATAGCTCTCCCACGGCGCGAGGGCCCGCGATCCGAGCACGATCATCTGCGCCTCGGCCGCCGCGCCCAGCAGTGCCGGTTCGGCCTCCGCCCCCACCAGGTCCTCGATGATCAAAAGACGCGGGTGACGTTCCCGTACCTCTTCCAGGGCCCGGTGCACGATCCGCCGGGCGCCGGCGTTCTGGTCCCGGTCCGGGGGTGTGTCCGGCGCCTCGGCGGTCAGCAGTATCCACGCATGGAGAAGTCGCAGCACCGACTGCCGCCGGTCCGCTTCGTCGGCGGCCCATAGCGCGGCTGCCAAACTCTCCGGCGAGCCGTCGAGCCCGACGGTGATGACTTCCGGCTCCATGGCGTTCTCCCTTCGGGGTAGGAGAAGGGGACCGGCTTCGGGTCGCAGAAAGAGACCGGATCGGGCTCGGCATCGGGCAGCTCCACCACACCGCGCCGGACGACCTCATGATCATCGAGCAGATACACCCGGATCTGCCGCTGCGGTGAGCACCCGGCTGCGTCGCTCATGCCGCCCCTCCGACCGGGTACGACGCCTCCGCTCCACTGCCCCCATCGTGGCCCCGATCGCATGAGCCTGCCATGCCGTACGGGACAGCCCTCAGGGGCACGCGACACCGCTCCGGACATGGCGCCGACCGCCGTCGTGACCGTAGTCGGAGACAGCCCAGAACCGGCCATGCGTGCGGTCCGGCGGCGGTTACGGGTGACCCGGCGCGGCGATCTGAAATCTTGCCGATGAGGAGCAAAATCTCGGGTCTACTAAGCCCGAATATCTATCATCCTCGGAATAGATTTCTTGCGTCGCATCGATCGAGGCGGGACGGTGAGATGGACCCGGCGGGAGGTCGAGGCAGGGGCCTGGGCCGCCCCCTCCCCGCACCTTCGCCCCGACAGGGTCAGGCAGCTTGCCCGGCGGCGGGCGGGCGGACGTGCGGCAGCACGGCGAGCAGACCGCCGGAGTGCGGGCGGCGTCAGGGCCGAAGCGGGCCGCGAGCCACGTTTCCCGGCCGGATGGTCGGTGCTCCGGTAGTGAATATCTCGCGCCGCAACTACAGAAATACCTGCCACGTCGGTAGGGGTTTTTGCGCCCCCGAAATGGCGGGAGCAACGGCGGCGCAGGCCAGCTGGTGCCGTGCTACTGTCGATCTCAGTTGCAGTTGTGGTTCCCAAAGACTTCTCGCTACCTCATCGGCTTTCCAGGCCGGTTGGAGTGCTTTTGTATTTCCGGGTTTTCCGGAGGGGCAATCATCGCGGCGACGCGGGGTCCGCACAGTGCGGCCCCGGGCACTGCCCCGAAGGAGATATGACATGGCTAATGGCACCGTGAAGTGGTTCAACGCGGAAAAGGGCTTCGGCTTCATCGAGCAGGAGGGTGGCGGCGCGGACGTCTTCGCCCACTACTCGAACATTGCCACCCAGGGCTTCCGCGAGCTCCAGGAAGGCCAGAAGGTGACCTTCGACGTCACGCAGGGCCAGAAGGGCCCGCAGGCCGAGAACATCGTCCCCGCCTGACACTGACGCGTCAGACTGCAGCTGGGGCCCGCACCTTGGGTGCGGGCCCCAGCGCGTTGCCCTTTGCGGAATGCGCTGTGCGTGCCCTCACGGCCGCACCGGCGACAAGGGGCAGCCTGTTCGGTGCCGAACCGCAGCGTGCTGCGGCAGAACGGCAGTCCGCCCAGCTCTCTGCTCCGGCACCGTGCTCGCCTCCCTTTGCGGCGACATTTCTTCACGCGCCGGCGGTCGATTCCGCCCCGCCACGTTCCATCTGTTTTCTCCGGTCCGTTCTGCGATTCTTTTGTGTGGCTGAAAGCTGCCGGGAATTCTTCGACGTACCGCATCGAGGAAGGTTCTCCATGAACCGCACAGCTCGCCCGAACGACCGCTCCTCCCGCACCCGTTCCGCCGGTTCCTCCGGCTCCGGCCGCGGCGGCTATCGCTCGCAGTCGTCGAACCGCTCCGGTGGCAAGGGACGTCGTCCCGCCGCCCGGCCCGCCGAGTTCGCGCTGCCCGTCACGCACACTCCCGCCCTGCCCGCGGCCGAGACCTTCGCGGAACTGGACATGCCGTCCGCGGTGTTGGCCTCGCTGACCGCGGAAGGGATGACGGCCCCGTTCCCGATCCAGGCCGCCACGCTGCCGAACTCGCTGGCCGGACGTGACGTCCTGGGCCGCGGGCGCACCGGCTCGGGCAAGACGCTCGCCTTCGGTCTGGCCCTGCTGGCCCGTACCGCCGGCCAGCGCGCCGAGCCCCGCCAGCCGCTGGCCCTGGTCCTGGTCCCCACGCGGGAGCTGGCCCAGCAGGTCACCGACGCGCTCACGCCCTACGCCCGGTCGCTGTCCCTGCGGTTGGCAACCGTCGTCGGCGGTATGGCGGACATGGGCTTCATGCCCCAGGTCACCGCCCTGCTCGACCAGGTCCGTCCCGAGGGGCAGCGGATGCTCTTCTCGGCCACCCTGGACCGCAACGTCGACCTGCTGGTCCGGCGCTATCTGACGGACCCCGTGGTCCACTCGGTCGACCCCTCGGCGGGCGCCGTGACCACGATGGAGCACCACCTGCTGCATGTCCGCGACGCCGACAAGCACGCCACCACCACGGAGATCGCCGCCCGCGAAGGCCGGTCGATCATGTTCCTGGACACCAAGCGCGCCGTGGACAAGCTCACCAAGCACCTGCTGAGCAGCGGCGTGCGCGCCGCGGCCCTGCACGGCGGCAAGTCCCAGCCCCAGCGCACGCGCACCCTGGCCCAGTTCAAGACCGGCGATGTCACCGTCCTGGTGGCCACCAACGTCGCGGCCCGCGGTATCCACGTCGACAACCTCGACCTCGTCGTCAATGTCGACCCGCCCACGGACCACAAGGACTACCTGCACCGCGGCGGTCGCACCGCCCGTGCGGGCGAGTCGGGCAGCGTCGTCACCCTCGTCCTGCCCAGCCAGCGCCGCGAGATGGACCGCCTGATGGCCGACGCGGGCATCACCCCGCAGTCCACCCAGGTCCGCGCCGGCGAGGCCGACCTGAACCGGATCACCGGCGCCCAGACGCCCTCCGGCATTCCCGTCACCATCGCCGCGCCGGTCGTCGAGCGTCCCAAGCGCAGCGGGTCCTCCACGCGCGGCCGTCGCAGCCGCTCCGCCCAGGCCCGTCGGTCCGGCGGAACCCCCCGGACCGCGACCGGGACGTCGCAGCGGCAGCGCTCCGTCGGCAAGGCGTCCTGATCCGGCGCCCACGGGCAGCCCGGCTCGCTGGATCACCACACCACGGAGGATTCCGTTGACGCTGCTTCAGCTCCGCCCCTGGCATCCGCACCGCTCCGACAGGACGGTCGGCAACGCCATGACCCCGCCGGGACCGCAGGTCGGCGACGACATGATCGTCGACCTGGCCCTGTCCGTCCTCAACGGTGCACGCGCCGACCACCTCCTCGTCCGTGACGAGGACGGCCGGTGCACGGGCCTGATCACCCGGGCCCAGCTGACCGCCCACCAGCGCGATTCCTGGTACACAGAGGAAACCCGGTTGCGGGACATCGTCTACGACCGGGGACCGTTCACGTCGTCCGTGACGTCGGTGCACGACGCGGAACACGCCATGCGAGGTCGCGCGCTGCGCGCCTCGCCCGTGGTGGACGAGGACGGGCACACTTTGGGAGTGATCTCCCTCGCATGCTGAACCGTCCGCGTCACCCATCCGTTTCCGGCTTCTCTTCGACCCTGTAGAGGCACTATGCGCGTCGTCATCGCCCGCTTCCCCTTCGACCTGATCAAGACCGAGGTGCAGGATGCGATGAAGGGCATCAAACCCGAACCCATTACGGGTGAGTCCGTGCTCATCGGCAGCCGTCACTACCCCGTCAAGCAGGTCGGGGAGATCATCACCCGGCAGGACCGCCGTGACTTCAGCGCCGGCGAGGTGACCCGGGCGCTGACCCGGCTCGGATTCACCTGCCGCTCCGCGCCCCCCGCAACCCGCACCCCGCTCGAAGAGGCGTCGGCCATGCTTCAGGCGCCGGCGGCCCCTGAGTGGGATCCCGAGAGCTGAAACCTGACAGGGGTGTGGGCTCCGACCGCCGCGGTCGGAGCCCACACCCCTGTTCAGGCGTACTGTCCGGGCACCGGAGTGATCATCGTCGCGCCGCTACGGCAAGGGCGCGAGCGGCGGCGGTGGATCGTACCGGGGCCGGGGCCGGGGCTCAGCGGTCGGAGTAGCGGAAGTCGCCCACCGTCCAGGCGCCCACATCCTCGATCGCCACGCGGTACATCCCGCCGGTCTCGGGAAGGCCGATGCTTCCCTGGAGGATCCTCGCCACGTGGAAGTGCAGATGCGTGGGTGGACCGCTCCGGCCGGGCGAGCGGGAATCCGGGCCGGCCGAGGAGAAGAGCGCGGAAAACGGGCCCAGCCGCTCCGACTCCTGCAAGACCTCGGCCACGCGTTGCCGCCACACGCCCTCGGGCGCCAACCGTCCTGTGAGGACAGCGCCTTGGACAACAACAGTGAGAGACATCTGATTGCTCTGCTCCGACTCCACCATGGTGGCGATGTCGACAAGCAGCGCGTCGGGCTTCGACATGGGAGCAGACTTTACTGCTGCGACCGGCCCTCGGCACCACACCCGGCAGCGAACAGGCGCCCCGTAACGCTCTCCTGACACCCGTACGGCTCTCGCACGGGTCCCCTTGCCCTCGCCCCACCCCGCGATACGGCGTGACCCCCGTGCGCCGCCGCCCAGTTGGCCCCGGCCGAACCACTCACAGCGGGCACCCCTGCACTTCCTCGTCGCCCGCAGGACACCCCGCAGGCAACCTGGGCGAGCAGTCGACGGGCCGCGGGCCGGGTCCCTCTTTCGGGTGCCCGGCCCGCGCGGCATTCAGGAACGGTTACGGCGAAGGCCTCGAAGCTGTTGCGGTGGTGCGGCGCACGGCGCTCACGGCGTTCACGCTCAAGGGTTCTGCGGGTCGACCCCGGTGTGCGCTTCGGCGTCCCTGCCCCCGCTGGGCCGGCGTGAAGGCCCCTTCGGCCCCATGTCCCGCATGCCCTTCTCATCGGCCTCGGCGGCGTGCTTTTCGCCGCTGCGCGTCTCGCTCTTCACCTCGCTCGCCGGCGGCACCTTCTCCTGCCGCTCGGCCGACTCCTTGCTGCTGTCCTTCTCCGGCGCGTAGCGCTCGGGGTGGAACGACCTGTGCGCACTCTCGTTCTTCTGCTGCTCGGTCTGGTCGACATCGGGCGACCAGCCGTGTTGCTCCGTTCCCTTGTGCGTGCTGGGGCCCTCGCCCATCTTCGGGTGCGAAGACTTCCGGTCCTTTGTCATGTCTGCTCCCTTGTTGGCCCCACCGGGCGGTGGCGCCGGCTTGCGCCCTCCTGCGAGGTTTCCGACAAACCTGCGCAGTGGGCGGCAAGCCCTCGCTTCCTGCACGTCTCCGACCCATGCGCCATGCCCATGCCGCCATGACCCATGGGCCGAAGACTCCCCCACGTCCAGCCTGAGGGCCGACGGGATCATCCGCATCTCAGCCCCGGTGCGACAGGGGCCGGTCGGGCACCGACCCGTTGTCCGCCGCCCCTCCCCGGACGCGGAACGCAGCCCCCCCCGTCACGTTTCGTTACGGCGGGGCTTCCCTTACCGGGTCTCCCCTGCCGGGGCTTCCCTCGCCGCGCGCAGTGCGGCTGCCAGGCAGGTTCCGGCCTTCGGGAGCCTCTTGTCGCTCCCCGCGGCGCATGGAAAGCTGCCGCAATGAGTACCGATCTTGTCCGCTGGCCGACGATCGCCGCCCAGGGTTTTCCCTTCCCTGACGCCGTACCGGCTTCCCGGCTCCGGGACGAGCTGTCGGCCATGCTGGTGTCTCCCGACCCCGAGGTCCGTGACGAGCAGGCCTATACCGCCACCGCGCGCTGGATACGGGAAGGGCACCTCGACGAGGTCCTGGAGGACCTCGGTGACACTGCCGCGGAACGATTCACCCATCCGGAGATTCAGGCCCGCACCTTCGCTCCGCTCGTTCTCCGGTGTGTGCTGACGCGGGGGCATGCCGTCCCCGACGCCGTCCCGGGCGCGGCCGCGGAGCGCTGGTACGCCGCTTTCTCCTCCTGGTACCCGTCCGAGCGCGACACCCGCGGCTGGGACGACTCGCTGGGCTGGCTCCACGCCGTCGCCCATGGCGCCGACGCGGCTGCGGCGTTCGCCCGGGCGCTGCCCGCCCGCCGCGCCGCACTGCTGGAGCTGTGTGCCCACCGGATGACGGCCGCACACGCCGACTACCGCTACGCACAGCTGGAGGATGCGCGCCTGGCCCATGCCTTCAGCCGCATTCTGCTCGCTCCCGGCCTGACGGCCGAGCAGGCCACCGGCTGGCTGAACGTGGTGGCGGACGCCCTCGACGGTGGAGGCCCCGGCCCCGTCCCGCCCTGGGCCTTCAACACCTTTGCCACGCTTCAGTCCCTGCATCTCCATCTGACCCGCGGCCTGGCCGACGGCGGCGCTCCGCCGCACGCGTCGGTCGTTGCCGCACGTGTCGCCGCCCTCCTCCGCCTGCCGTACAGCTGGCTCGCCTGACACCTGACAGCCGACCGCCCACCTCGTACGCCCGTCGTAGGTGATCAGCGGGGCCGGCATCGGTCCGTGCCCGCTGCCGCGGGGCCCAGGCGCGAACCTAGGCGCGGACCTGCACGACGATCTCCTGGACCGAGTTGCGTGAGCCCGGTCCAGGCTGCACGCGGCCCGCGCGGTCATGGGCCCGGCATCTGATCCGGTGCCGCCCCGGTACGAAGCGCCGGGACAGGGTGAAGCGCTGCCAGGTGGGTTCCGGCCCCCGTGCATCGAGCCGCGCGGTCTCCCACGGGCCCTCGTCCACGGCGATCTCCACGGCAACGACCTCGGTCACGCTCCACGCCCGGCCACGCACCTCCAGCACCCCCGCCGCCAGTTCAGCCTCTTCGCGTGGTGCGACGAGGACGCTGTTGACATCCACGTCCCGGACCGGTTGCAGGCGCTCGCTGCCGGGCTGCCGCCGGTTGTAGAGCTGGGTGGTGAAGAGGTGATCGGGCCTGGTGTCCGAGACGACGATGCGGCGGAGCCATTTCACCGAATTGGTGCCGAACATCCGCGGCACCACAGCGCGCACCGGGAAGCCGTGTACAGGCTCCAGCGGTGCGCTGTTCATCGCGTAGGCGAGCAGGACGTCACGGTAGGCGGTCTCCAGCGGCAGGTCCTTGAGGTATCTGACATCCGGTGTGCCGTGGAAGGTGCCGTGGTCCGCGCCCTCGAACCAGAGGTGCGCGGCGCCGGCGTGCGGCGCCGCGTCGTCCAGCAGGCGCGCGAGGGGGACGCCGAGCCATCGCACGTTCGCCACTGCACGCACCGGGACATCAGGGGCGAACGGGCTGCCGAAACACTCGTGGAAGGCGGTGAGGGGCGTCGCCGGGAGTGCGTGCAGCGTTTCCAGGTCCAGTCGCAGCGGATGTGCGACGAGCCCTTCCACCGTCAGCGACCAGGTCGCGGCGTCCACCTGTGGCACGCCCACATGCGTTCTGGTGAATACCTCTCCGGTGGGAGTGACGAAGTCCGGGTCCGCTGCTCGCATGGGTGTCCTCACGTGGTGGTACGTCGGCCACGGTTCTGCGCAACGTGCCGGTACGCAGGACCGTCCCCTTTACTGCCGACGATCCTCAACTGCCGCGTCGTGCAAGGCAATTCTTTATCGGCCTGCGCTGCCCGCGCTGAGGGTCAGGCCTGGCCGGGGTGCGGCGCCGGTGGCGAGGCGCGGACGTGCATCCGCTCGCCCTGCGCCCCGAAGAGGCTGAGGAACTCGACGGGATGCGGGCCGGCATTGGCGAAGCCGTGCGGGATGTGGGTGTCGAATTCGGCGGCCTCCCCGGAGGTGAGAACGAGATCGTGCTCACCGAGTGCCAGCCACAGCCGGCCGGAAAGGACGTAGAGCCACTCATAGCCCTCGTGGGTACGCACCTCGGGGCGAGTGCCGGTGGCTTTCCTGGCGGGGAGGATTTGCTTGTAGGCGTGCAGCCCGCCGAGGTGCCGGGTCAGCGGCACAAAGGTCTGCCCGTCGCGGGTGAAGGGGCGCGGATGGACACGCGGGTCGCCGGTGGCCGGTGCCCCGACCAGCTCGTCCAGCTGCACCCCATGGGCCTTGGCCAGCGGAAGCAGGAGTTCGAGGGTCGGTTTGCGCTGCCCGGACTCCAGACGCGAGAGGGTGCTGAGCGAGATGCCGGTGACCTCGCTCAGCTGCGCCAGGGTCGCTCCGCGCTGTCGCCGCAGCGCCCGCAGCCGCGGGCCGACCGCGTTCAGCACGCCGGGAATGTCATCGTCCACCATGGCTCTATTTGCCGTCCTGGCAACAACTTTTGTCAAGCGGGCCGGGGCGGGCCTTCGCTCTCCGGATTCCGATGAGCCGCGGCCCGGCTCTCCCTAGGGAAATACGCGGTACGGCACCTCTGAACCCGGCCGAGAGATCACCCGATCGGCGCATCTCACCGACCACTCACCGATATCCGTAAGTCACTGTGGACCTCAGGGCAACCACCCCCGCCGGTCCGTCGGCCGAACGGGGCAGAAAAGGACCTCCACATCTCCGCGTCGACGGTGACCGGAAATAAATGAGCGCCTTTCCTGCTGACGGCCTGGTAACCGGTACGACCGCATGCGTGCGCTTGAGTTCTTCACTTCGCAGGCGGTGCATCCGCTCGTCACATCTCACTTCGGGAGCTCACCATGGAATCCGGCTCTAAAGTCTGGAACTGTCCATTCGACTATGCCGAGGGCCTGGAATTCGATCCGACTCTCAAGCGCCTGCTGACCGAAGAACCGGTCGCCCGCATCCGGCTGCCCCACGGAGAAGGCGAGGCATGGCTCGTCACCAAGTACGACGACGTACGCACGGTGACGACGGACCGGCGCTTCAGCCGCAGCGCCGTCATCGGCCGGGACTTCCCCCGCATGACCCCCGAGCCGATCGTCCAGGACGAGGCGATCAACGTGATGGACCCGCCCGCCAGCAGCCGCTTGCGGAGCCTGGTCTCCAAGGCGTTCGCTCCGCGGCACGTGGAGCGGATGCGGACCCGCACCCAGCATGTCGTGGACGAACTGCTGGACCGGATGACCGAGCACGGCTCCCCCGCCGACCTGATGGAGAGCCTGGCGTCCCCCCTGCCGCTGACCACGATCTGCGAGGTCCTCGACATCCCCGAGTCCGACCGCGCCCAGCTGCGCGGGCACGCCCGGACGATGATGAACGTCACCGTCGAGAACCGGGACCGCGCCGTGCAGGCCAAGGCCGATATGCGCGACTACTTCAAGACCCTGACGGCGAAGCGTCGCCAGCACCCGGGCGACGACCTGATCAGCGCCCTGGCCACCGCTCGCGACGGGGACGAGATCCTCAACGACCAGGAACTCACCGTCATGGCCATGGTCCTGCTCATCACCGGCCAGGACACCACCACCTACGAGATCGGCAACCTCGCCTACACCCTGCTCACTCGGCCCAAGGATCTCGCGATGCTGCGCTCCCGCCCCGAGATGCTCCCGCAGGCGATGGAGGAAATGCTGCGGTTCATCCCCTTCCGCAAGGGCGTCGGCATCCCCCGAGTCGCCACCGAGGACGTGGAGTTGAGCGGGGTGATGATCCACGCCGGGGACATCGTGCACGTCTCCTATCTGACGGCCAACCGGGACAGCCGGAAGTTCGACCGGCCCGACGAGCTGGATCTGGAGCGCGAGGACCGCACCTCGCACATGACCTTCGGCTGGGGCGGACACCACTGCCTGGGTGCCCCGCTCGCCTTCACGGAGCTGGAAGTCGCCCTCGGAACCCTCCTGGAGCGCTTCCCGGACCTGAAGCTGGCACAGCCGGCCGAGGAGATCCGCTGGAACACCAACTCGATCTGGCGCTATCCCCTGGAGCTGCCCGTCACTTGGTGACCGTGGGTCACGGCAGCGACATGCCGATTGCACCTGCCTGGCGTACGGTTACTACTCGGAAAGATCGTTCCACCAGCACGGGGAGAGTTCATTCTTCGACGGCTGGCCCGCTCGATTCCCTCCCGGAGTCGTCAATTTCGCCGCCGGATCCGCTCCTGGTTTTCTTGCCCGTACTGACCGGGCGAATCACCGCGACGGATACCGTCGGCCGATAGCGACTCGAATTTCAGAACAGGGAATTCACTGGGCGGGCCACAGTCTGCAAGGAGTGCATCCCATGGCGGTTCTGTGCAAACCTGCAATCGCGGTCCCTGAATACGTCATCACCCAGGACGACACCCTCGAACTCGCGCGACGGCTGCACAAGGATCATTCGCAGCTGAGACTGATACTGCGGCTGATCGAGAACACGGGTGTACTCAAACGACATCTGATACAGCCGATCGACAAGGTGCTCAAGCATCCGGGGCTGGACGCCCGTAGCGCGGTCTACGAGGAGGAATCCAAGGCCCGCGTCCCCGCCGTGGTCCGCAAGGCGCTCGACCAGGCCGAACTGGAACCCCGGCAGATCGACCTCATCGTCTACGTGTCCTGCACCGGATTCATGATGCCGGCGCTGACCGCCTGGCTCATCAACACCCTGGGCTTCCGGTCGGAGACACGGCAGATACCGATAGCCCAGCTCGGCTGTGCCGCGGGGGGCGCCGCCATCAACCGGGCACACGACTTCTGCCGGGCGTACCCCGAAGCCAACGTGCTGATCGTCGCGTGTGAGTTCTGCTCGCTGTGCTACCAGCCCACGGACCTGGGTGTGGGGTCGCTGCTGTCGAACGGGCTCTTCGGTGACGCGGTGGCCTCCGCCGTGGTCCGCGGCAGCGGCGGCACCGGTGTCCAGCTGGAACGCAACAGCTCGTACCTCATCCCGAACACGGAGGACTGGATCTCCTACGCGATCCGGTCCACGGGCTTCCACTTCCAGTTGGACAAGCGCGTCCCCGGGACCATGGAACCGCTCGCCCCCGCCTTGCGCGCCGTCGCCGAGCAGCACCAATGGGACGCGAGCCAACTGGACTTCTACATCGTCCACGCGGGCGGTCCGCGCATCCTGGACGACCTGTGCCGCTTCCTCGACGTGCCTCCGGAGGCCTTCCGGTTCAGCCGCGCGACACTGACCGAGTACGGCAACATCGCCAGTGCGGTGGTGCTCGACGCGCTGGCGCGCATGTTCGACGAAGCGTCGGCCCTCGACGGCCAGCGCGGTCTGCTGGCCGGCTTCGGCCCCGGCATCACCGCCGAGATGGCCCTCGGCACCTGGACCTCAACTCCCGTGTGACAGCGGCCTGACTCGCCCCGCTCGGTGCGTCCGCGGTGAACCGCCGGGCGCACCGAGCGGGGTTCGCTCTCCCGGCAGGGCCACCCGACTGCAACGGCCAGCGGGAACGCGACCGCGGTTGGTGCATACGGTGTATATGCCGTGAAAAGGAATATCTTGACAGATGTGTCGGCACGTTTTATGCACGTTGTATACCGGCGACGCAGACCGGCTCACTCTCCATAACAGCAGGTGAGAGGGCCAACGGGGCGAGACTCGGGGCCACCCGGGCACCCGGTCCGGCCTCCGCCAGGGGGCCTGCGGGCGTGGCGTCGGGTGCCGGTGCCGGGCGGTGCCGCTCCGGGAGTCGGCCGCAAGACGAGGAGAAGACCATGGCACGTGCAGTGGGTATTGACCTTGGTACGACGAACTCGGTGGTCAGCGTGCTGGAGGGCGGTGAGCCCACGGTCATCAGCAACGCCGAGGGCGCCCGGACCACCCCGTCGGTGGTCGGCTTCGCCAAGGGCGGCGATGTGCTGGTGGGTGAGATCGCCAAACGGCAGGCCGTGACGAACGTCGACCGCACCGCGCGGTCGGTCAAGCGCCACATGGGCGAGGCGCAGTGGCGCTTCCCGGAGAGCGGCGACATCGACGGCAAGCAGTACACCGCTCAGGAGATCGCCGCGCGGGTGCTTCAGAAGCTCAAGCGCGATGCCGAGGAATACCTGGGCGAGGATGTGACGGATGCCGTCGTCACCGTTCCTGCGTACTTCAACGACGCCCAGCGCACCGCGACCAAGGAGGCCGGTGAGATCGCCGGCCTGAACGTACTGCGGATCGTCAACGAGCCGACCGCCGCGGCCCTGGCCTACGGCCTCGACAAGGAGAACGACCAGACCATCCTGGTGTTCGACCTCGGCGGTGGCACCTTCGACGTCTCGCTGCTGGACATCGGCGACGGCGTCGTCGAGGTGAAGGCCACCAACGGCGACACCCACCTGGGCGGCGACGACTGGGACCAGCGGATCGTGGACTACCTGACCAAGCAGTTCAAGAACGCCTACGGCATCGACCTGTCCCAGGACAAGATGGCCACCCAGCGCCTGCGCGAGGCCGCCGAGAAGGCGAAGATCGAACTGTCGGCGGCGACCGAGACCACGATCAATCTCCCGTATCTGAGCGCATCGGCCGACGGGCCGCTGCACCTGGACGAGAAGCTCACCCGCTCGCAGTTCGAGCAGCTGACCGCCGACCTCCTGGAACGGTGCAAGACCCCGTTCCACAACGCGGTGAAGGACGCCGGGATCAAGGTCTCGGACATCGATCATGTGATCCTGGTCGGCGGCTCGACCCGTATGCCCGCGGTGACCGAACTGGTCAAGGAGCTGACCGGCAAGGATCCGCACAAGGGCGTCAACCCGGACGAGGTCGTCGCCGTCGGTGCCGCCCTCCAGGCCGGTGTGCTCAAGGGTGAGGTCAAGGACGTCCTCCTGCTGGACGTCACCCCGCTGTCCCTCGGTATCGAGACCAAGGGCGGCATCATGA
>NZ_JOHB01000018.1:0-132880 GCF_000719605.1 Streptomyces sp. NRRL S-1813 | reverse complement strand
CCTCTCTCCCCCGCCCCTTCCCCCTCCGCGGCCCCTTCTCCCTCCGCGCCTTCCGCTTCCCCACCCGTCGCCAACCGCAGATACACATCGGACCCCACCCCGGTCAGCACCTCCCCCACGATCTCCGCCCCGGACGTCATCCCGCCCAGCTCCGCCACCTCCCCCGGAATACGGTCGAGCCCGAACAGCTCCGTATGGTCCGCACAGGCGAACTCCACCGGTCGGAGAGTTTCCGGCCAACCCGCCAACTCCTGTGCAGCACAGTGCAGTTGCTTCAGCTCGGCAACCCGGTCCGGCACCGGGGGCAGCACCCCGCGCGCCGCTCGTTTCGCCGCCTTCGCAAACCGGTCGGGCACCGCCAGCACGCTCCCCAGCAGCGCCTCCGCCCGCCGCGCCGCCATCAACGGCCCACGCCCCAGCCATGCGTACGCCACCGCCCCCTGCTCCACCAGCCGGGCCGGCCCGCGCTCGACGGCCGTGATCCCCACCTTGAGCAGGCCGGGACCGAAGTACGCGAGATAGACGCCGTACGGGCGCGGATCATCGGCCATGGTGTCCGCGGCCACCGACCGCGACCGGTCCAACTGGGCGCACCGCGCGCACTGATCCCTGGCACTCGCACCGTCGAGCACCGCACCGTACGGGCACACGAGCCGGCGGCCGGCCCGCCGCACGCCCAGACAGCGCCGCTTCCCCTGCGTTGCGAACGCCAGCACCTTGCCCGCGGGGAGCATGCTCACCCGCTCCTCGTCCCGCTCCGCGCAGTACCAGCCGAGCCGCTGCCCGAACCGCCCCTCCGGCCCCGGCCCCGGCCCCGGCCCCGGCCCCGGCCCGCCACCTGACCAGCGCGGTCCCGTACATCGCCACACACCGCCAGCGTACGACCACCCACTGACAACACCGCCCGCACACAGAACGCCGCACATCAGGCCACGCCCCCACCGCCCCCCGAGCGCCCACCCGTACGCGCACCAGCCCCTCCGAAACCACCCCTCCCTCACGCAACCATCCCGCCCCCGCCTCCCGGCCCCCGGAACGTGCTCCGATAGGCCCGCGGCGACACCCCCAGCGCCGACTGGAGATGCATCCGCAGCGAGGCCGCCGTCCCGAAGCCCGCCTCCGCCGCGATCCGGTCCACCGTCAGCTCCGTCTCCTCCAGCAACTGCCGCGCCCGCTCGATCCGTTGCTGCGTCAGCCACTGCAACGGCGAGATCCCGACCTCCTCCCGGAACCGCCGGGTGAAGGTCCGTACGCTCATCGACTCCCGCGCCGCCAGCTCCCGCAGGCTCAGCGGCCGGTCCAGATGCTCCAGCGCCCAGGCCCTCGCCACACCCGTGGAGGACATCTGCGGCTCCGGCATCGGCCGCCGGATGTACTGCGCCTGCCCGCCCTCCCGGTGCGGCGGCACGACCGTCCGCCGTGCCACATCGTTGGCCACCGCCGCCCCGTGATCACACCGGACCATGTGCAGACACAGATCGATCCCGGAGGCGACCCCGGCCGCGGTCAGCACCTCGCCCTCGTCCGTGTACAGCACATCCGCGTCCAGCTCGACGGCCGGGAACAACCGGCGGAAGTCGTCCGCCGACCGCCAGTGCGTGGTCGCCCGCCGTCCGTCCAGCAGCCCGGCCGCGGCCAGCACGAATGCCCCCGTACAGATCGACGCGATCCGGGTCCCCGGCCGGATCCGCCCCAGGGCATCGGCCATCGCCCGGCCCAGCCGCCCCGCGCTCCGCTCCTCCGCCCGTCCGTAGTCCGCCCCGGACGCCGGTACGACCACGGTGTCGGCCTCCGCCAGCGCCTCCGGCCCGTAAGCGACATTCACCGTGAAGTCCGTGTCCGTCCGCACCTCACCGGGCTCCAACGCGCAGGTCACCAGCTCATAGAGCCGCTCCCCGTCCGCCGACCTGGCCTCCCCGAAGATCCGGTGCACGATGCCCACCTCGATCGGCAGCATCCCGTCCCGCACCAGCACCGCCACCCGGTGCGGCCTCCCTCTCCCCGGCACGGCCCGCACATGCCCACCACCGATACCGCCACCACTGCCGCTCTCCACCACACTCATGGCCCGATCCTGGCACACAATGACCATCGGGCCACTCGTATGCACCCGCCGGCCCCACGACAGTGGAGGACATGAAGGTCCTCTGGCTGTTCGCCCACCCCGACCAGCGCTCCCTGAGCGGCGCGCTCAAGACCGAGGGACTGTGCACCCTCGAAGCCCACGGCCACCAGCACCGCGTCTCCGACCTGTACGCCATGAAGTGGAACCCGGTGGTCGACGCCGCCGACTACGACCACGACCCGGCCGACCGCCTGCTCGTCGGCCCGGCCTCCGAACGCGCCTACTCGGACGGCCACTTGAGCCCGGACATCGCCGCCGAGCAGCAGAAGCTCACCTGGGCGGACACGCTGATCATCCAGTTCCCCCTCTGGTGGTACGGAATGCCCGCCATCCTCAAGGGCTGGTTCGACCGCGTCTTCGTCAAGGGCTTCGCCTTCGGCGTCACCGACCCCGTCACCGGCCGCCCCCAGCGCTACGGCGACGGCAATCTCACCGGCAAGCGCGCCATGGTCATCACCACGGCCGGCGCCCGCGCCGCGACCCTCGGCCCGCGCGGCGTCAACGGAGACCTCAACGACCTCCTCTTCCCCCTCCAGCACGGCACCCTCTGGTACACCGGGATCTCCGTCGTCCCGCCCCTCCTGATCCCCGGCGCGGACCGCACCACCCCCACCGCCTTCGCCACCGCCGCCACCCGCCTGCACGAGCGGCTGCACAGCCTCCCCACCACCGAGCCGCTGCCCTTCCGCCACCAGAACAACGGCGACTACGACGACGACCTGCTCCTGCACCCCCACCTGGCCCGGCCCCACACCGGTCCGGCCGCCCACTACACCGCCCCGCCCCCACCGGTCCGCGGCTGAACCGCACGCACAAAAGCCGCAGGCCCAGTGGAAGTGAATCCACTGGGCCTGCGGCGTCAGTAGCGGGGACAGGATTTGAACCTGCGACCTCTGGGTTATGAGCCCAGCGAGCTACCGAGCTGCTCCACCCCGCGTCGGTGAAATGAACACTACGCCACTCCCCCACCAATGCCTAATCGTTTCCCTGACCACCACCCCACGCCCCCACCACCCACCTTCAACTCATCTCCCCCTCAACCCGGTTGCAGCACTTGGCCGCCCGCACCCCGCCTCCCCCGTGCACAAGAGCTGTGCGAGGACAAGTTCAACCTCAAGGAAGCCGACCGAAAGGCCGGCGGCCCACCCGGCCCCGACACCGGCCCCCCACACCACGCAGCCGGCCGGCAAGCCAACCAGCACCCCGCAGAACCCCGACGGCGACCTCGCCGACACCGGGACCGACACCCCCATCGGCTGGATCGCGTCCCTCGCCGCATCGCCGACCGCAGCCGGCGGAGGACTCGTCCGCTGGATGCGCCGCGACATTGATGCTCCCAAGGACGCCTTCGGGCACGATGAACTGGCCGCAGCAGTGGTCGATTTCTGTGATCGGTGGAACAGCGGTGTCTCACATCTGGCCTCTGACGGTGCAGAGGTCTCCGACCGGCTGAACCACTGCGTCAAGAGCTACGCAAAGGCTGAGCAACATGTCCAACTCTCAGCTCAGGGCATTCTTCATTCCTCATCCGGAAAAGATCCGGGGGCGTCCTGATGGCTCAGCTTGGTGAGACGTCGAATCCCCGCGAGCTTGTCCTTGGCGCACCGGGTGCTCTGACCGCGACCGCACAATCTCTACTTGCCTACGGTGATGTACTCCAAGAGGCTGGCCAAGGGTTGGCGAAAATCGACACTGAGACCGGCTGGCGCGGCAAAGCCGGTGATGCCTTCCGTGATCGTTTCCATGGTCAGCCGGCCAGATGGTTAGGGGCAGGCAAGGATTTCCACGCAGCCGCGACCGCCTTGTACGAATACATCCACACCCTGCGCGCAGCTCAACAGCGCGCTGACGATGCCATATCCCAATTCGCACGCGGCGAGGCTAGTACCAAAACTGCCGAGAGAGCCCACGCTCAGCAAGTTAGTGAGGCGTCCAGTAGAGGGGACAGCGTCGACATCCCTTTTCGCGATCCTGGCGAAGCGGACCGTACTTCCGCCCGTGAGGATCTCGAAACTGCTCGCGGCAATGTGAAAGACGCTGGGAACACCGCGGCCAGGCTGGTGAGGAAGGCCACGGGGTCCGCCACGGAGCGCCCAGGATTCTGGTCCGAAGTCGGCGACTTCTTCAGCGATGTGGGTGAAGGGTTGGTGGACGGAAGTATAGACGTTCTCACTGGCCTTGCCTCCTTCGGAAACGCCATCTCCAGCATCCGGGCGACACCGCGGCGCTGCTCGGCGGCACGCTCCTGACCGGGGTCAGCGCCGGCGGTGAAGGGCTGGGCATTGCCCTGGACGTCACCGGCGCTGGTGCCGTCGCTGGAGTACCGCTCGGCGCTGTCTCCGCTGCGGGGATCGCCACTGGCGTCGGCCTGGCAGGCGCCGGCGCCGATCTCGCCCAGCACGCCGCAAACGACTCCAAGGTCGAACCTCTACAGAGGAACAGCGAAGGGCCTGGCGCCAGCGGATCCGAACAGCAGCAAGCGTCCGAGCTGATTAAGAACGGTCAGCATTACAAGGGCACCGGTGGTCGCGCAGGGAACAATCTGCCGGTGGAGGGCGGTCCGGAAAACGGAACGCTCTACAAGACCAATCCGGAGACCGGGAAAGTAAGCAACTATACAACTTACGATTCCGAAGGACGCCCTTTGAAGCGTGTAAACTTGGAAGGCGATTCACATGGAGGGGTGGAGACCCCGCATGTCGTAGAATATACGCATAATGCCAATCCGAAGACCGGTGAAGTCTTCGTGCGCCCATCAAGGTCAGTGCGCGCCGCATTCCCCTGGGAGATCCCGTGAGCAGCAGTAAACCGGCGTGGTCCGAGCGTGAGCTGCCGGTGTTCTTCAGGCAATGGCGCACTGACTGGAAGGACGAGGGTCTCTCACCGGACAACTACCTTGACTTCGAGGGTGGCCTGCGTTTCGTCTTGGCTGCAGCCTGGCTGTTCTGCCCTGAGACGGTCGAGTACCGCGGCTGCGTATTCCTCAAGGAAAGCTTCACTCAGAGCACTGTCGATGACTGGTTCACGAAGCTGGAGGAGGATCGACGCCGCATCGAACTCGTCGTCAACCACGTCGAGTTGTGGGCTATTTTCAGCAACACCCCTTTGACGGATGACAATCAGCTCGGGGAGGAACTGCCCCAACTCGCGCTGGCTCTGGGGGAGTGCTGGCAGGGAGTCCTGTCCGCGCGCTACCCCGACCGAAAGATCACGGTCGAGGTGAGCGACGAGGAGGACGGCTCCTACGGGCCGACTGTGACTTTCTGGACATCCCCGGCCATCTCGGCCTTCGGCTAGGCCGTTTCCTGCGGATCATCTTGTTGACCAGAGCGCTCGGTGCCGTCAGCCGCGGTGGCGGGGCGGTGCTGCGCCGGGGCGACCGGCGGCCTCGCGTTCCGCTCTGATTTCCCGGCGCTGTTCGTCCAGGTACTGGGAGCTTTCGCGTTCCGCTGCAAGGCGTTCGCTCTCCGACATCGCATCCCAGCGCTGCTGGAAGGTTTCGAAGCGAACTTCGAGGGACTCGCTCCGGGGCAGGCCGTCGATGGCTTCACGGATGCCGCGCCGACCCGACATGACGTCCCTGGCCATCGCGGCCAACGGATCGCGGCCGTCCCCTTGCGCAAGATTCTTCAGCATTTTCCGCAGCATGCGGGCCCTGGCCTCATCTTTGGCCAGCCCCATGAATTCGGCGTCGCCGACTTCACGCTCATTTTGGCTTGACTGCATTCTTCCCCGATTTCCCTGTCTCGATTTTCACTATCACCCGGAGATGCTTGCACTGCCACCAGGGCAAAGCGTCAGACCACCGGACTGTCGTATGCTTTACCGGGCAAGGGAAATTTGATCGCCTTGTTCTCGATAGAGGAACTGATGCCGCTGACGAGCGCCACAGAGCCATTGATTGCGGTCTGGAGTTCACTGATGACCGTGGTCAGCTTGGACCACATGTTGATCATGGCGATGACCTCTCCGGCGATCGCACCCGCGGCGATCGCCGGACCGAACAGTGTGAAACTCGTCGAGGCGCCGGCCAGCGCAGTCAGTCCGACGATCGCCGCAGTATCCAGAATTCCCTGGAGCAGGTCGCCGCACGCCTCAGCCGCATTCCAGACCGCTTCTGTGGTCTTCTCGTAGTTCTCCTTCAGATCAACGAAGGAGTCCTTCATTTCTGCGATGTCCTTCGAGAGCGTCTCGAAGTAGATGTACGCGGCGTCTGCGGCGTTGCCATTCCAGGACTTATCCAGTGCCGTATTGCCGGCCTTGATGTTCTCCGCAAGGTCCTCGCAGAAGTCACCCATGGCCTTCCACGCCTTAGCGCACTGCGCATACTCTGCCCAGTCGCCAGCGATCAGCTTCTTCGCCTCGTCAACCGGGTTGAATTCAAAGGCGATCTCCAACCCCTTGCTGATCACCCAGGAAGGACTCAACACATCGCCGAAGGACAGGAGGTCCTTAACCACCCCACCTTCCGGCTCCTCCTTGTCGTCATCCACTTTTGGCGCCACCAGACGACTGGTTGGTTTTGCTACGTCCGCAAATCCCATATCAATCCCCTCCCGAGCCGAGCATGTCTCGGATTAACGCTTGGAAGCCGGGTAGGTGGCATCCATTTTGGTAGCCTCACCTCGGTCAGTAGAGTCGTAATGCTTTGCGGAGCTAACCAGTTCGGCGGATGAAGCGCCGAGAATCTTGTGCAGAATCTTGAGGGTGTTTTGCACGCGGTTCACCACATCCTCGTGGCCGCCACTCCACAGCTGAGCCACCGTAGAGATGGGGCCGACATCCGAGGCGAGCATCTCGCATGACTTCTTTACATAATCCCGTGATTCCTCGACGTCATCCGCGGCTCGTTTCACCTGCTTCCCGAAGCCGGTCAGATCGTCTGGATCCACCGAAAAGCTCACCCTGCCCCCATTCGTAACTTTGACGCGCCTGTTGCGCGCTGATACCGTACTCTAGTGAAAATTTTCAGCGATGACGGCAGCAATCTTCCATCGCTTGAACTTGGCGGTGAGACAAGCGACCCCACTGACCAATACATCCAGCGTCAGGTGCGGGGCTGGGCACTACTCCCCCTCTTTTTCGCGATCCTCCTCCCCTGGCTCTGGGTGTACTTCGCGTTCACTTATGACCTCCGGAAGGACCTCCCCTTCCTCGCCCTCGTGGTGACGCACGCCGGGCTGGCGCTCATCTGGCTTGGACGCCGCAGCTCACGCCGCCTGCTCACCTGGGCGGGCGTCGGCTGCTATCCACTCGCTGTCGCCCTGTGTCTGCTGTTGCAGAACGTTCTCTAGCGGTCTGCGGCACAGCTCCTTCTCCGGCACCGTCCCGGGCCCTGGCCACCCAGCCGTCCAGGGGGATCAAGTCCCAATCCCGGGGATGACTAGAGTCCGTCTTCAAAGATCATCGAGTTGGTGGATCATGGTGGGGTGATACGCCGCCATGAACTCACTGATCAGGAGTGGGAGTTACTCGCTCCGCTGATACCGCGGGCCGCTACGGGACGGCCGCGTGTGTCGGACCGGCAGGTCATCAACGGCATGGTTTACAAGATCCGGACCGGGATCTCCTGGCGTGACCTGCCGGAACGCTACGGGCCGTGGCAGACGGTCTACACGCGCTTTGGCCGTTATGCCATGGACGGCATGTTCACCCGGGCTCTCCAGCACATCCAGGCCGAGGCGGACGCGGCCGGCGACATCGACTGGCTCGTCCAGATCGACTCCACCATCGTCCGCGCTCATCAGCACGCCGCCACCACCGGCCGAAAAGGGGGATCAGTCGGCCGGACGAAACGGGTGATCACGCCCTTGGCCGGTCCCGAGGCGGACTGACCACCAAAATCCACCTCGCCTGCGACGGCCGCGGCCGGCCACTCGCGATCCTGCTGACCCCCGGCCAACGCCACGACAGCATCTGTGCACAGCCGCTCCTGGAACGGATCCGGGTCCCTCGCCTCGGCATGGGCCGACCCCGCTGCCGCCCTGACCAGGTCATCGCCGACAAGGCCTACAGCTCCCGCGGATTCCGCGCCTACCTGCGTAAACGCGGCATCGCACACACCACCCCAGAGAAGACGGACCAACGAAGGCACCGGCACAACCGTGGCCGCCATGGCGGCAGGCCGCCAGGATTCGACCGGCAGGTCTACCGACAACGCAACGTCGTCGAGCGCTGCTTCAATCGCCTCAGGAGCTTTCGCGGCATCGCCACCAGATACGACAAGACCGCCACCTCCTACGAAGCAGCGGTCAGTCTCGCCTCATTCCTACTCTGGGCAAGATCCGTTTGAAGACGGACCCTAGTTCAGCAACCGACGACCGTCATGGGCACGCACCTGCGGCTCCCCAGCATCAAGCGCATCGAGGACCCGCACCGCGTACGCCTCCACCATGTGGCTCTCGACCTCGTCGCGGGTGAACCAGCGCACCTCGACGGACTCAGCTGATGTGTGTTCCTCGCCGCCGACCGGCCGGCAGCGGAAGACCAAGGCGACGACGCCGCGGGTCATGTTCTTGTAGACGCCGGTCAGACGCTCCGCTTCGACCTTGATTCCGGTCTCTTCCAGGACCTCTCGGCAGGCGCCGTCCTCGGGGTGTTCGTCCAGTTCAAGGACGCCGCCCGGACTTGATCGAAGCACTCGCGCTGAGCCAGGACGTCCAGCCCACTCACATCCGCGTCGCCCCCGGATACGATGGGGCGACGTGGCTGGACCTGGGCCGCGACGACGGGCAGTCCGTCCGCATCCACCCCACCGGGTGGGACATCCGCACCCCCGACCCGCGCGAGGTGTGCTGGCGGCGCACCCAGCTCACCGGCGAACTGCCCCTGCCCGCACGGGACACCGACGGCAAGGGCATCGACCTCCTGCTGAGGCTGACCAACTTCGCCACCGCAGAGACCGAATGCCTGGCCCTCGCCTGGCTCATCGGCTGCCTCGGCCCGTCCGTGCCCGTCCCCGCCCCCTTCCTCACCGGCCCCCAGGGCGCGGGCAAGTCCACGGCGGGCCGGATGCTGGTTCGGATCATTGAGGGCATGACCGGCGACCTGCGCCGCGCGCCGAAGGATGAAGAGAACCTGATCACCGCCGTCGCCGCCGGATGGGTCACTGCCCTGGACAACCTGAGCCACCTGGCCCCGGACCTGTCCGACCTGATGTGCTGCATCGTCACCGGAGCCGAGAGCATCAAGCGCGCTCTCTTCAGCGACGGCGACGTCGTCCGCTCCCGCTACCGCCGCCCCCTGCTCCTGACCGGCATCGACGTCGGCGTCATCCGCCCCGACCTCGCCGAACGCCTCCTACCGCTGCGCTTGGAGCGCCCCAGGGTGCGGCGGACCGAGGCGGAGCTCTGGACGGAGTTCGAACCCGCGCTACCCGTCATCCTCGGTTCCCTCCTCGACCTCACCGTCAAAGTCCGGGCGACCGACGCCGACATCCCCACCGACCTGCGCATGGCGGACTTCGCCCACCTGTGCGCGCAGCTCGACGCCGCGACCGGCTTCCAGACCCTCACCGCCTACCGGAGCAGCCTGGACGAACTCAACGACGACGTCATCGAAGGCGACCTGCTCGCGCAGACCGTCCTCAAGTACGCCGCCACCCTCGCCCCGGGCACGGAAGCACGGATGACGTCCTCGGAGTGGCTGCACTGCCTCACCGGCCTCTACAGCGGCGACGAACTCCGCCCTCTGCCCAAAGGGTGGCCCACCACCGGGAAAGTCCTCTCGGACCGTCTCAAGCGTCTTCAGCCCACCCTCGCGGCCCGAGGCGTCCTCATCGACTGGGGCCGCACCAAAGAAGGCCGCTACATCGAAATGACCCGACGCCCGGCCCTACCGCCCCACGAGCAACAGTCGATGCCCTGACCGGCGTCCACCACCGGCACAGACAAGCAAGAGGAGCACCCGTCGGCAAGGCCCCGGGTGCTCCTCTTGCTGTTCGGCGGAACGCCGCCCAACGGTCGCGCCGCGAAGCGGCTCCTTCTTCACGCCTGAAGCGGCACCGCACCACAACAGAAACCACCCCCTCTTTTTTTCCTAAGAAGGGGAAAGCTGCGTCACCCGCGTCACCAGAAGGCCCAAAACAGTCCCTGAGCTGCTGCAACAGGGACGACACAGGACGGCTTCGGCTGCGTCATCCCGCGTCACCTGCGTCACCCCACGACGCACGCCTGCGTCACCGATGACGCACCCCCAATCCTCTGCGTCACCACAAACCCGCAGGTCAGAAGCACACATGACGCTAATGACGCGATGGCGCAGAAATCCGCGCCTCGGACAGACGCCCCGTGGAAACGGGCGCGTTCGACCTACCAACTCAACAGAGAGCCAGCCCATGGAGGCAGCCGTGAGCACAGCTCCGCCCACCTCAATCGACGCGCTACGGGTGCCGGAAGTCATGACGGCACTGCGCCTCAGCCGCAGCAAGGTCTACGACCTCATCCGCTCGAACGAACTCCCCAGCATCACGATCGGGCGAGCCCGCCGCATCCCGGTCGACAGCGTCCGCGCGTACATGCGCGACCGATTGGAGGAAGCTGCCTGATGGCTAAGCGACGCGCCAACGGCGAAGGAACGATCACCAAGCGCACCGACGGGCGCTATCACGCCGCCGCCTACGTCTACCGGCCCGACGGGACCAGGGTGCGGAAGTTCGTCTATGGCAAGACTCGCGAGGACGTGGGCAACAAGCTCATCGAATTGCAGGAGAAGACCCGGCAGGGAATCCCGGCCGCCACGTCCGCGATGGCGTTCGGCGACTTCCTCACTTACTGGCTCGCAGCCATCGCGCCCACCCGCCTCAAGCCCGCGACACTCAACAGCTACGAGGGCCTCTCACGGCTCTACATCACCCCCCCTCGGCAAGAAGAAGCTCAACCGCCTCTCCCCTACCGACATCCGGCTGTTCCTCGCAGCGTTCAGGAGTGGTTGCCTCTGCTGCCTGCGGGGTGTCGACTCAGCACGCGCCAAGGAAGACCGGACGTGCTGCGCCGTGAACAAGTGCTGCAAGCGCCGGCCGTCGGCCCGCACCGTGCAGTACGTTCACGCCGTGCTCCGGTCCGCGCTCCAACAGGCCGTCCGGGAGGAGCTCATCGCACGCAACGTCGCCCGAATTGTGGAGACCCCCACCGTCGAGCGTCAGGAGGTGCGCCCGCTGGACGCCGCAGAGGCAAAGATTCTGCTCAGGACGGCCCGCAACCACCGGCTCTACGCCCTGTGGCTTCTGCTCATCTCCACGGGCCTGCGCCGCGGGGAAGCCCTCGGGCTCACCTGGTCGGACATCGACCTCGCCACCGGTCAGCTCCGCGTCCGGCGCAATCTCCAGCGCATCGAGCGCGAATTGCTCTTCGGTACCCCGAAAACGGCCCGCTCGCTCCGGACGGTGTCCCTGCCCAAGAGGTGTGGGGACGCGCTCACCGCCCACCAAGCCAAGCAGGCGGAGGAGCAGAAGGTTGCCGGCGCGAAGTGGAAGCCGGTCCCGGATCAGCCGAACGGACTGGTCTTCACCACGGCCACCGGCCGAGCCACTGACCCCCGCAGCCTCAACCGCATGCTCACGATCCTGTGCCGGAACGCCAAGGTTCGTCGCGTGCGGGTGCACGACCTCCGCCACACCTGCGCCTCATTGCTGCTGGCTCAGGGCGTCGATGCCCGCACGATCATGGAGACGCTGGGCCACAGCACCATCACCATGACGCTGGATACGTACGCGCATGTGATGCAGACCACTCTCAAGCTGCGGCTGACCGGATGGATGACGCCTTGGGGATGGACGACCTGAGCGACGAAGAGAAGGGCGATCCGGAGTACCCGCCGGCCGCGTGATGCCCACCGCGCACCGCGTTGATGTCACCCGCTGATGCCAAAGGCCCCCTGGACGATATCCAGGGGGCCTTTGACCTGTGTGCGCTCGGCAGGATTCGAACCTGCAACCTTCTGATCCGTAGCTCTGAAGAGATCGGTCACTGGAGGTCATACAGGCTGCGAGGAGGAGTATGGCGACCGGTGTCCGGTGCTGGCGGTCGCTGGGGTTGCTGTACTTCGTTGCTGTACAGCACGATCGGGGCCGGGGGTGAGAGCGTGCAACGAGAACGACTCGAACAGTTGCTGAGAGGTGACGACGAGACCTCGGCGGCCGCTCTGGCTGCTCTCCGCGCCGGCGCTTCTTATGTTGTCTGGGATGGCACGACGCCTGCCCAGTCACTCGCCGGAGTTTATGGGCGCCGGCTCAGACACACCCTCCAGAAGGGCATCGAGACGTCCGGCCTTGAGCAGGCCGTGCAACGTCTCAACCGATACGGCGGACCGGTCCGGCTGGGTCAGATCCGGGCTACTGACGGGTCGTGGATCTTCATGCTGTTCCTCGACCAGGACGGCGGCACGCTGGTGGCGTGCACCGGCGTCCGGCAAAGCCGACCGGTCCCGCATCCTTCAGATGCCTGCTGAGGCCAACACGGATGTTTGGCGAAACCTGGCCCGGCCCCGCGAATGAGTGCTGTCCTGAGATGCCTTGTGTACCCAATTATGAAAAGCAACTGACCACACATCACATCTGGCGCTAACGTCTCAGTCGTCCCTGTGGGCCTTGCGGCCCCGCACCCTTGCACTCCAGGACGCCCGTGAAGATCAAGCGCGTATGTATCGAGAACTTCTGCTGCCTGCGTAGGCTGGATGTCTCCTTCGATTCCATAACTTCCCTCATCGGCCCCACTGGCGTCGGAAAATCCACGGTGCTGCGCGCACTTGACTGGTTCTTCAACGGAGACAAAGGCGGAGCGCTCGGTGATGAGGATGTTCACTCGGCGGCAGAGGGCAAACGGATCCGTGTGGAAGTGGAGTTCGACGGGCTAACTGTGTTCGACCGTGCCGAGTTGGGCTACTACGCGCCCGACGGCGTTGAAACCGTGCGGATCTGGCGCACCTGGGAGGACGGGGACGACCGGATCACTGGGAAGGCCCTGGCGTACCCAGCCTTCGATGAGATCAGACGACATGAGGGAAAGCGCGAGAAGCACAATGCGTATAAGGAGCTGCGAGGGAGCGACCCTGGTCTGGGCTTGCCTGCGACGCGGGGTTGGGACGATGCCGAGGCTGCCATGCGCGTCTGGGAGTCGCAAAACCGTGATCAGCTCGCCGAAACGGACGTCGAGGGGACACAGTTCTTTGGCTTCGCTGGTCAAGGATTGCTTGCGAAGCTGATCGACTTCGTGTTCATCTCCGCTGACCTTCGCGCGTACGAGGAGGCGGACGACGGCAAGGCCACAGTGGTAGGCAGGATCCTTGAGCACGCGGTGGACCGCTCCGAGGCGGATGCGCGGTTCACAGCGATCGAGGACGACGCCCAGGCTGCTCGCGTGAAGGTGCACGAGGAGATCTACGGGCCGATGCTCAAGAAGCTGTCCGGTTCGTTGTCCGACGAGGTCGCCAAATTCAGTACGGGGCGGAACATCGTCGTGAAACCTGTGGCGCAGACTCCGAAGCCGACCAGGACAGCTTTCTCGGTCAGCATCAAGGACGGAGCAGCCGTGACTTCGGTGCGCCGCCAGGGGCACGGCTTCCAGCGAGCGCTGATCATCGCAGCGTTGAAGTACCTCGCAGAGACTCGTCGACCTGAGGACGGTACCCGGTCGCTCTGCCTCGCGATCGAGGAGCCGGAGCTGTTCCAGCACCCGGCGCAGACACGTGTCTTCGCTCAGGTTCTCCGCGGCCTCGTCGCCTCGGCGGCCGACCGAACTCAGGTGATGTACGCGACCCATAGCCCCGTCTTCATCGACCCTCGCAACTACGAGCAGATCCGTCGCCTGGCCAGGGTGGGCAGTGGAGAACATCCCGATGTCGCGGTGCGACAGCTCTCTGAACAGGATCTGGTGAATTCTCTCGACCGTCGAGTCTCGGAAAAGTCCATCCGCCGCCATGCGACAACGCGATACGTGAAAGACCTCGCAGAAGGGCTGTTCGTCACGGCTGCGGTGCTCGTCGAAGGAGAGGCCGATGAGGCCGTCATCACTGGGTTTGCCGAACAGCAGGGCCTAAACCTCGGGGCGAACGGGATCAGCATCATCAATGTGGAAGGGAAGGACAACCTTGTACTCGCCCACGCCATCCTGAATGGATTCGGTGTCAGGAGCTACATCGTCTTCGACGGCGACACAGGGCCTAAGGCGTTGGCAGGAAAGCCTGAGGCATTCCATGCAGCGGGCGAGAAGAACATGAACATCCTTGGCTACCTAGGTGCATCCGCAACCGCTCGACCGGACACGGCATGCGAGACGACTCATACGGTTTTTGAGGATGACTCGGAGGCGTATCTCTCCGAGTACTGGCCGGCGTGGCACGAGCGGCGCAAGGAACTGGCTAAGCAGGGCGACGGTTACGTTGCTGATTGCAAGCACGCTCCGACGTACGCCGAGGCCGCTCGTACCGCCGGGGGAGAGCCGAAACTTCTGTACGCCCTGCTGGAGAACGTGATGAAGCTGGCCAGATAGCCGTCGAACCCTCGCACGACGCATGAACTGCCGCTCCCTGTGCTGAACGGGCGGACCGTCAGGGGCGATCCCTGTCGAAGCAAGCCGGGCTGACTTCGACGGGTGACTGCATGCGGAAGCGCTGAATGGTAGATCCGCTTCTTCTGTTCTGGCGCACGGGTCGTGCAGCAAACGGGCTGCGCGCCCCGGCCTCTCACTAACGGCTGATGGGCATCTCGTAGACGATCTCACATAGCGCGGCCGGTACGACGATGTCCGCTGTCTCCACGGGCTGCCCTTGGTCGCTGTAGTACGTCCGCCGGATGTGCGTGACCAGGCTGCCCTTCTGAATGCCGAGGAGCGATGCCTCCTTGGCATTCGCTTGCCGCGGCTCCGGCTGCTCCACTGCGTGGCTGATCGTGATGCCGATCTCGGCCATGCGGTTCACCACGCCCGCGCCTGCGTGCGGCCCTCCCTCGGGGAGGACGACGACGGTGCCGGCGGTGAGGTCGTACGGCTCCCAGCTCGTCGACAGCTGCACGGGCTTGCCGTCGGCGAGGAACTCGTACACGGTGCGGACGCACAGATCACCCTCGGCGATACCGAGCCGCGACGAGATCTCGGCCGGCGCCGGCACCTTCGCCTCGGTCCGGCTTTCCCAATCCCCCGACTTGCCCACGGCCTTCATGTCCGCGCGGAACGGGGAACCGTCAGGCTGCTCGCGCGCCGAGGAACGGACCACGCGTACGCGCTGACGAGGGGCGGCGACGTAGGTACCGGAGCCGGCGCGACCTTCCAGCGCCCCCTGGGAGATCAGTAGCTCTTGAGCCCGACGAATCACGTTCTCGCCGACGCCGCATTCCTCGGCGATCTGGGCGCGAGACGGGAGCCGGTCTCCCGGCGCCCACTCATGCTCCGCGATCCGTCGCCGGAGCTCGTCAGCGATGCGGAGATACGGCGGCTGCTCAGGCATATGGAAAATCTAGTCCACTAGCTCTAATCTAGTTAACTAGCTTCACTCAAGGTGATCACCCAACGACGGAGGCTGCCCTGTGCCTGCTTCGGAAGCAAGCGCCGAAGACATCGCAGCCCGGTTGTCCGCCGCCGGACTCACCCCGCGCCTGGAGCAGCACGCCCAACTCGCATCGATCGAAGCGGAGGTACCGGAATCGCTCTCCGCCGAGTCGTGGCGGGAGGCCTTGGAAGCAGTAGCGGAGGCCGACCGATTCGGGCTCCTCGCCAACAGCTTGAACGGCCGCACCTTATGGGCCGCCGTGCGCAGAGCGGCCCCCGCGACGGGCGATGTCCGGGGGCCTGGCCATCAGCGATAGGAGCTGATCAGCATGTTCAACCGTATCCGCCATCACGTCTCGCACACCGAGGGGTGGTGCGCCCCGATGAGTCGGCGCCACCGTTCCCTGATGCCCGTCGGTCCGGGCGTCGCACCTCACGGTCACTTTGCGCACAACTGGTTCGCGACGGCGGAGGTCCTCTGATGCCTCCTCGTCAGAAGCACTGCGTGACCAACCCGAAGGCCGATACCTATCACTCGAGTTCCTGCCGGATCGGTAGGCACAGTGAGTGCGCGCATTCCTCGCCCGCGGCTGCACCGATCGGCGTTCCCATCGTCTACGAGGCGTGCAGTTGCTCCTGCCACACAGTGGTCTCCCATGGTGACCGAACGGACGGATCCCAGTGAGGGGCTGGGCGCCGGGTGGTGCACCGGCCGCCCCTGTCGAGATCGCTTCTGCCAGCGTGCAGCGCGGCGACGTCATCCTGATCGGCGGCCATTCGTGTCGTGTCACCGACCTGCTCCAGCTTCCCGGCGGAGCGAAGCGTCTGTCGGGCGAACTGCTCACCATGCACGCCCTGTCTCGGCTTGTAGCCCTACGCACACTGAGAAGGTGGTGATGCTGTCCGTGACTTCTCGCCGTCACGTCATCGCCGATGACATTCGGACCAAGATCTCGACCGGCCGGATCAAGGTCGGCACATGTCTCCCTTCCGAGGCGCAGCTCGCTTCCCGCTACGGGGTCAGCACGGCGACGCTGCGGAGCGCCCTCTCGGTCCTGCAGGGCGAAGGGCTCGTCGAGAAGATTCACGGCAAGGGCAACTTCATCCGCTCCCCCCTCCGCAGAATCACGTACGTCGGCGGTGGTCACACGTTCAGGATGGAGTGCTCGGCCGAATCGCCGTTACGCGTCAGCGTCCGCACCACCAACCTTCAGGCGCACGGTCAACTGAGCTGTCTGCTGAGGGTGCCGGCTAGCAGCCCGCTAACCGAATTCCTCTACCTCACCCACGAGGGAAAGACACCGCACAGCCTTGCTCGCATCTACGTACCTCGCGATCTGTCGCCAACCGACGTTCCAGCCGAATCGCACTGCTGCAAGAGCGTTGAGGCGAAGCTGGCAGAGCTTCGTCCGCCACTGGCCGAGGTCCGAGAGCGAGTCAGCTCTCGTCCTCCGACACCAGAGGAAGCGGCGACCCTTCGCATCGGCTCGCCCCTGTCAGTGCTCGCGATCACGCGCGTGGCGACCGACCGCACGGGACGTGTAGTCGAGGCGGCGCTCCTGGTGCTTCCCGGTGACCGCGCCGACGCATTCTTCACCACCCACCACATGACCGACGAGAGGACAAGCGGAGGATGACGACCCACCACGAGCTGCGGCTCCTCCCGTGGTCAGGACCCGAGGGAAACCCCTGCTATCTGAGCACCGAGGACAATGGCGGATACCTATCGCGCTTGGCTGACAACACCGAAGCGGTGCAGCTGGAGATGGCTGGCGAACTCCTGGAGCACGCAGTCGAAGTACTCGGCGGTGGGGAGGCGGGGCTGACCGAGCTCCGGCTCCTGGCGCTGGACATGAGTGGAGCCCTGCGAGACGTGCGCCGGGTAGCGATCAGCCGCGGTCATCGCCTGCCGCTCACGGATCCTCCCGCTTGCGAAGGGGGCGACGAGGGCCCTCAGCTGCCGGCGGCGGCCTTCGGCTAGCAGCGACACATCGAACGGGAGGGGAGCCTCAATTTGAGCATTGAGGCTCCCCTCCCGTTCGTTGCGGCCATGCGGCGGACAGGGGCACGGCAATTCTCGAGGGGAGCGTCGCCGCAGCTGGCCCGGAGGCAGAAAGTCAATCGGCATCTACCGGCCCTGCGCCGAAGAGCCTTCCAGCGAGCAGGGCATGCACAGCGCGCCCAGGCACGCTGGAGACATTATCCGCTTGGCGCTGAGGAATCAGGAAGAAGGAATCCTTCCCCTCCCCGTCAATTACCGCCCCTTGCACGAGGAAAGGCTTGAGAGAATCCTTCTGAGGCGGGACGGTAATGAATAGAATTTTTCCGCCCTCGTATGGGATCACGCCTATTCCGATTCCCTCAATGGCAGGATAGACTCGGGAATCGAGGATGCTTCGGTAGCGCTGGTCAAGCTTATTTGGTATATCTAGTGGCGTAATTTTAGAAAAGCGATCGCCAGTCGCGTCGCCCTTTGTTCGCATTCCCAGAATTAGGATACCACCGCTAGGCGAGTTGGCGAATTGAGTCACGTCTTTCGCTAGTTCAATCCTTCCGGCAGTCTTTTCAATATCATAGAGGGCGGACTTGGCTTCTAGCTGCCCATCTTCCCGCCATCCCAGCAGGGAATCTATTTCACCACTCACGATCATCTTGGTCGCGTGTTGTGCGGTCACGCGCCCCATATCGCTGGCGGGCCAGCCGATCATTTCGATTATTCGAGCACAGTTGAGCAGCTGCCAAACTGTGCGATCGCCGACTACCCAGCTGACCGTGATCTCGTGGGTTTGCTCCTGTGGAGAATCGAAATATTCCGTCTTCACCACATGGGCATCGATCGACGCGAGTACCTTAGCCGACTCCGCATAGAACCGATCGAAGGGGATGCGCGGATGCGACTGCACGGAAAGGATCGCTAAAGGATTTCCATCCTTCCCCATCCTTAAAATTGCGCTCGGCTCCTCTCTGGCGTCATCTAGAAAGAAAAGGGATGATTCCGAGTGGTCTACCTGCTTCCCTTCGGGAAGCGAGATAAGCCTACCAACGTGATACCCAATCTCGCGAAGCCCGGCAACTATCGGAAAGTCGAGCAGTTCGTCGTAGTTACCAAGTGCTTCCCAGTAGCCGACATCGTCTACATACAGGGTGACTTCAAGGTGCATTCCGTCATGAAACTCAAAAGTCACTCTACTATCGGAATTGGGGGCGAACTTGGTTGATTTGATGAGCCTCATTGCTTAGTGGCCTCCGCGACGACTCCTGACTCTGCTGTCACGCTACAGCCGAATTTGAGCCGATGGCACGGTTTTGAGTGGCCGCATGCCAGGGAGAGGCGCGTGGGTGTTGAGCGGGTGGAGCTGGAGCCAGGTCGCTACAACGCGACTGCGGTGAAGGCGTGACCGAAACAGGCAAAACGTACGTTTATGCTCAGGGGGTGCGGAGGAAGGATGGGTGTTGACGACACTTCCCGCACTTGGGCCGCTTGAGTGGTCGGTCCTCATCGCTCCCCGCCCGGCGGTCGTACCCATGATCAGAGCTCATACGGGCGTTTTGCCTGGTCACCGCTCAAGTCCTGCTGGGTTTGAATCGACAGCCTTCGCTATGCAAGATCGATCATGTCGATGCTTGAACCTACCCAACTCTGCTCGTGCGCGTTGCCCTTGATGTCAGCGTTGATATCAGCCAGTAGTGTGGCTTGTCTTGGCTTGGTTGCCTCAGTCGTAGGCGAGTTGAGCAAGGTCGCTTCTCTGGCGCCGATAGGCGCGAAGGGGGTTATGTGTCCGCACAGTTGATCGTTTCGCTCGTAATCGCGGCTCTCACGGTTTGCGGAGGGTTGTGGCAAGCGCGCCGGAGGGAACTGCGGAGTCGTGAACGAGCGAAGCACGATGTAGAGCTCCTCACTTCGCTTCCAGACGGAAGTGCAATGAAAGAAGAACTGACGCGACACATCGATGAAACGATCAAGAAGATGATTGCCGAGGACGGCCGTAGTCGTGATCCATTCGGAATTGCACTGGCGTTGGTGATGCTTCTCATCGCAGCAGGCTTGTTCGTGGCAGCGGTCATCAGCAGGGGCGCGTGGTGGTGGCTGACTGCACCAGCGACGTTGATTGCCATCATCGCCTTGCCAGGTCTGGTCAAGGAGTCCACCCCCCAGATTCGTGATCAAGACCCGAGGGTTGAGCGCGCGTAAGGTCGGCTCTGCGGCTTTGGCCGGTGTCCTGCCCGGTTTGGGGTCGAGCATGAGCAGGGGGCCGTACGCTGGCCGGCAACTCGGGCAGGCTTGTGAGCTGCCCGGAATTTGAACGAGTGGCCCCCTGGTCTTGCTCGACGCGGGACCCGAACCGGGGAGGTGGGTAAAGCCGTGGAGCCGACCGCCCCCACCCCCGGCCTGGTCTTTCGCCCCTTGTGGGCGCGGGCGTCGACGGCGCGCGGCCCCGGCGGCGGAGACGAGGAGGGAGCCGTGCGGCGGCGACGGCCGACGCCGCCGCGCTGTGCGCGGCACCTCTGATCTCTGATCTGACTGCTTGCAGTTCCAGGAGGCCGGGAACGTCAGCGCTCCTGCGCTGACGCGTGGTGTGCTCCTGAACTGCCCCTACCGCGGGGCCGGGTAGCGAGCGCAGCGAGCCTTGATGAAGTAGGGAAAGTTCTATCGCACTGGGGCCAGCCGCTTGCCGTCGTGGCTTCGTACGTGAGGGCCCGCCCCGTCCAGGGCGTCCAGGAGCCGGATCGAGTAGACCTCGGCCATGGACTCCGCCACCTCCTCGGGCGTGAACCAGGTGACCGCCGTCGACTCGCCAGAGGTCCGCTCCTCGCCTCCCACCGGCTTGCAGCGGAAGACCAGGGCGACGATGCCGCGTGTCGTGTTCTTGTAGACCCCGGTGAGCTCGTCGACCTCGACGTGGATGCCCGTCTCTTCCCAGACCTCGCGCCGTACGCCGGCCTCCGGGGTCTCTTCGAGTTCGAGCACTCCGCCCGGGAGTTCCCAAGCGCCATTGTCGGCCCGCCGGATGGTCAGGAGCTTGCCGTCCTCGCGGACCACCACTCCGGCCACGGACACGGAATGCAGTGGCGTTGACTGGGCTTCCGAGACGCTGTTACTCATGTACAGGAGCATAGGAGGATGGGAAGAACGATGGGAACCGCGGTAGGAGGGGGCAAGGCCGTACCTCGATACGTGCAGATCGCCGACGATGTCCTCCAGCAGATCAGGGCTGGGGTCCTCAAGCCCGGCGAGATGGTCCCGAGTGAATCCGAGCTGGTCGAGCGCTACGGCGTCTCGGGCGGCACGATCCGCAAGGCGATGGTGGAGGTCCGGGCGAGCGGCCTGGTGGAGACCCGCCACGGCAAGGGCTCGATCGTGAAGGACCGGCCGCCGGTGCGGCACCGTTCCTCCGACCGCTTCCGTCGCTCGCACCGGCAGGGCGGCAAGGCTGCGTATCTGGCGGAGTCCGCGCAGTCGGGGGCTACGGCCAAGGTCAGCGTTCTCTACATCGGGCCCATGGAGGTCCCCGAGGACGTGGCCGAGCGGCTCGGGGTCGAGCCCGGCACGCAGGTTCTCGCCCGCCGGCGGCTGTACTTCCGTAACGGCACCCCGGTCGAGACGGCCAGCTCGTACCTGCCGTGGGATGTCGTGAAGGACATCCCCGAGCTCTTCGCCGAGAATCCCGGCGGTGGCGGTATCTACGCCCGACTCGAAGACCACGGGCATGAGTTCGCCGAGTTCGTGGAGACCTTGCAGGCCCGGTCCGCCACCAAGGCCGAAGCGTCCGAGCTGGCGCTCAGCCCCGGTTCCCCCGTCGTGCATCTCGTCCGTGAGGCGCTGACGACCGAAGGCCGCGTGGTGGAGGTCTGCGACACCCTCATGGCCGCTGACCAGTTCGTTTTCAGCTACCGCATCCCCGCGACGGACTGACACCCGCTCAACTCTCCTCAGCCCGCCCCGACTTCTTCGTCGAGGCGGGTTGACTCATGTACAGGAGTCGGGCACTCTTCTTCATGTCACTCATGTACATGAGTGACAGAGTTCAGGACCTATAGAGGAGTGATCCGTAGTGCGTCAGATCCCCGTCGACACCTCCGCCGCGACCGTGATGGTTGCGAAGCAGCCGCAGATCAAGGTCAAGGACCGCCGTACCGGTGAGGTCGCCCTCGACGTCGAGACCGGGGCGAAGCTGATGACCGTGGACGTGATGTTCGCCGCCAACGATGCGGTGGAGATCCTGTCCGTCACCGTCCCCGAGAGCGGGGTCTCCGGTGAGCTGGGCATGGGCACGCCGGTGGCGCTGACCGGCCTGATCGCCCGTCCCTGGGAGAACGAGTTCAACGGGCAGAAGCGGCACGGAATCGCGTTCCGCGCCGTGGCGGTCACCTCGCTCGCCGCCGGTGGCTCGCAGGCTGAGGCGGCCTGATCATGGCCCGCCTCTCGGTCGTACTGCTGCTGGTCGTCGCCACCGCTCTCGTTCTGCGGTGGCGGCGTCCCGCCTGGTACTGGATAAGCTTCGGGGTCGCCCTCGCCGCGCTGCGGGTCTTAGTCCGGTACGCGTCGGTCATGGACGCCTGCGGTCTGACGGTCCCGCCCGCGCGCTGGCGGCTCGCACTCTCTCGCATGACCGACCGCCCGGCCCCCGAGCCACGCGCCCCGCGCATCCTCCGTCTTCGACCGACCCGTACCGGGCTGGCCCTGCGGCTCAAACTCCGTCCCGGCCAGGACGCTTTCGATGTCTCCGCCGCCACCGATCGGCTGCGGCACTCCTTCGGGATGTACGGCGTCACCGCCCGGGAGATCCGCTCCGGGGTCGTCGAACTGCGGATGACGGGCTACGACGTGCTCAAGCGCGTGCAGATGCCCGCCAAGCTCGACCGCGCTCCGATGCGTGTGCCCGTCGCACTGCGCGAGGACGGGTCGGTCCACTACCGGGACTACCGGACCGTCCCGCACGGACTCACGATCGGGGCCACCGAGTCGGGCAAGTCCGTCTACCAGCGCAACCTGGTGGCCGGCCTCGCCGCCCAGGACGTCGCGCTCGTCGGCATCGACTGCAAGCAAGGCGTCGAGCTGTTCCCGCTGGCCTGCCGCTTCTCCGCCCTCGCCGACAACCAGGACACCGCCCTCGATCTGCTCGAAGCCCTGGTCTCGCATATGGAGTCCGTCTATCAACTCGTCCGCGAGGAACAGCGCATCAGCGTGAACGTCCCCGACGCGGAGATCGCGGCCGACATCTGGGATCTGGCGGAGGACCTGCGTCCCACGCCCGTCGTGGTCCTGGTGGACGAGGTGGCCGAACTCGCGCTCTTCGCCTCTAAGGAGGAGGAGAGGCGCCGGGACCGGATCATCACCGCGCTCGTCCGCCTGGCTCAGCTCGGCCGCGCTGCCGGCATCTACCTGGAGATCTGCGGCCAGCGCTTCGGCTCCGAACTCGGCAAGGGCATCACCATGCTTCGAGCCCAGCTCACCGGCCGTACTGTGCACCGCGTCAATGACGAGACCAGCGCCAACATGGCCTTCGGCGACGTCTCCCCGGACGCCGTACTGGCTGCCATCCAGATACCCGCAGACGCCCCCGGCATCGCGGTCGCCGGTGACTCGACCGGTGGCTGGTCACGCATCCGCGCCCCGCACACCTCGCTCCGCGAAGCGGTCAACCTCTGCAACAAGCACGCCGACCGCACGCCGGACCTGCCCGCGCTCGCGCCCTTCCGGCCCGTCGTCGCCCCGTCGGCTTCCGGTGCCGTATCGCTCACCAAGGCGTCCACCGCGACTGCCTGACCCTCCCGCTCCAAGGTCGGCGCTACCTCGATGTGCCGGGTCCCTACGCCCTCCATGCCAGATCCCGGAAGGAGAACCGTCATGGGACGCATCCGCCCGGACGCCGTCCTCGTACAAGCCGTCATCGCCGGAGCGCTCTCCTTCGCCCACCTCCACGACCTGGCCGCCGCTGCCGGACAGGACGGCTGGAAGGCATGGGCCTACCCGATCAGCGTCGACCTCCTGCTGGTCGCGGCCTGGCGACGACTCCGCAACGACGGCCCGTCCCGGCTCGCCTGGAGCTGGTTCGTGATCGCCCTGGTGGCCTCGCTCGGTGCCAACGTCGCGACCGCCGGATTCCTCGACCTCCGGCACCCGCCCGCCTGGCTCCGCTTCGGCATCGCCGGGTGGCCGGCGCTGGCCTTCCTCGGCGGGACCCTCCTGGCCCACACCCGGAGCGCGGTGGAAGCCGCCGATCCCAGCCCGCCAGCCGACGTGACTCCGGCACCCACTCCCGTACCGGATCCGGTCGCGGCCGCTGAACCTGCGGTCAGCCCGCACGAGTTGGACGCTGCCAATCTCCCCGCGGCTGAACCACCCAGCGAACCGCCCTTGCCGGCGCCTGCACCCATCCCGGCCGCACTCCTCGCCCACGCCCGCAAGGTCGCCGACGAGCACCACGCCCGGACCGGAGACCAGATCGACACCGACACCCTGCGGGCCCGCCTCGGCGTCCCGCCCCAGCTCGCCGACTCCATCGCCGCCCAACTCACCTGACCAGCAAGGAGAACCACCATGCCTGCCCGCGACCACTTCCACTCCGTCATGCGAATCGGCCCCGTACAGATCGGCACCTACCGCGACCGCCACGGCCGCACTAAGCACGCCGCCGTCTGCACTGCCGACAGCTGCGGCTGGTCCGCCGACTTCTCCAGCCGCTCGGCCGCCCAGCTCGCTGCCCGCACCCACCGCTGCATCGTCCGCTGACCGACTGAGGAGACCCCATGGACGTCCCGCTCTGGCTCGCCCTGATCGCCGTCGGCTACCTCGGCATCAAGCTCATCCGCCCGCCCTGGTGGCTCGTGGCTGTGTTCCTCCTCGGCGGCTACCTCCTCGCGGACAGCCTCCTGGCCCCCGCCATCAACACGGTCGTCAAGTAACGCCCACAGAAGGGAGATCCACCATGTTCCGCCCCAAGATCCCGACCAACCCGACGCCCACTGGGCTCGTCGCCCCGTCCGCCGTCGAACCGATCGCCACCGTGCAGCACACCCCGCCGCCGCCCACGGTCGCTCAGCCCTCGACTCGCCCCGCGGTGCAGCTCACGCCCGGCACCGCGCTCGCCCTCGTCGGCGGTGGCACAGCCGTGGTCCTGGTCGTCGGCGCCGTCCTGGTCTCGATGCTCCTGGCGGTCGCCCTCATCGGGGCGTCCCTCGCCGTCTGCGCGGTCGTCCTCCGCTCCCTGCTCGCTCACGGGCGCACGCACCGCTGACCGGCCCCCGGGCGGCCTCAACCGCCAAGTCTCCGCCGCCCGGGAGCCGTGCTCCTGTCCGAACCACAGATCCGGAAGGAACCCCCATCATGACCGACCGCACCCGCCTACGCGGGAGGTCGCCCGTGTCGGACGCGCTTCTCGAGCCGACCACCCTCGGCGACCTGCTGAGGGTGGCCTCGGCCCCCGACTACGACCGTTGGGCGGACCAGATTCACCGCACCGGCGGCTGCTCCGACCCGATCCACCTCACCGGCTGGACCCTCACCAAGGACCGCATGTCGGGCGAGACCCTGCACCACTACTCGACCGCCTCCGAACCCGGCGGACGCCTCCGCCTCGCCTGTGGCAACCGCCGTGCCTCCCGCTGCCCCGCCTGCGCCTGGACCTACGCCGGGGACACCTACCACCTCATCCGCGCCGGCCTGGCCGGAGACGACCGCCGCGCCATCCCAGCCGCCGTCCGAGACCACCCCCGCGTCTTCACCACCCTCACCGCGCCATCCTTCGGCCCCGTGCACAATCGCCCCGACCGAGGTGTCTGCCGCTGCGGCACACAGCACCGCACGGACGATCCGGCGCTCGGCACCGCCCTGGACTCCGAGACGTACGACTACGCCGCCGCCGTCCTGTTCAACAACCACGCGGGCGACCTCTGGCAACGCTTCACCACCCGCCTCCGCCGCGAACTGGCCGCCCGCGCCGGCCTCACCCAACGTGGCCTCAAGGAATCCGCCCGTCTCTCGTACGGCAAGGTCGCCGAGTTCCAGAAGCGCGGCGCCCTCCACTTCCACGGGGTGATCCGCATCGACGGACCGGACGGGCCCGGAACACCGCCGCCGTCCTGGGCGAGCGTCGACCTGCTGACCGATGCGATCCGCGCCGCCGCCGCGCACTCCTACACCTCGGTCACGGCCCCGGCCGCCGGGGACCAGCCCACCCGGACCTTCCGCTGGGGCACGCAACTGGACGTGCAGCCGGTCAAGGCGTTCGGCGACGGCTCCGACATCACCGAGCAGGCGGTGGCCTCCTACGTGGCGAAGTACGCGACCAAGGCCGCCGAGACCACCGGCACTCTGGACCGGCGCATCGGCGACCTCGCCGACCTGGACGGCCACCAGGTCCCCGACCACACCCGCCGTCTGATCACCGCGTGCAAAACCCTGAACCCGCTCTACCCGGACCGTCGCCTCTGGGCCTGGGCTCACATGCTCGGCTTCCGCGGCCACTTCTCCTCTAAGTCCCGCCGCTACTCGATCACCCTCGGCGAGCTCCGTGCGGCCCGCGCCGACTTCCGCGCCGCCCAGGAACGCGAAGCCCTCGGCCTCGAACCCCCGGAGCCGAAAAGCGTCCTCGTCCTGACTGACTGGCAGTACGCCGGCCACGGCCACACCCCCGGCGAATCCGCCCTTGCCACCACCATCGCCCGCGACATCCAGACCAACCGCGAGACCGCACGCGGAGCACGCGCTGACCTCCAAACCGACGAAGGAGACGACTGGTCATGACCACCGCCGTGATCGAGAGGAAGTGGCACACCACCGCCGAAGTCGCGCAGATGCTCGGCTACGGCCTGTCCAAGACCAAGATGCTCGTGCTCACCGGCGAGATCCATTCGGTCAAGGACGGCCGCAACCGCCGCATCCTGCCGCGCTGGGTGGATGAGTACGTAGAGCGCCTGGCCCGTGAGGCTGAAGCGGAGTGGTCGGCATGAGTGGCAAGCGCGGCAACGGCGAAGGCTCCATCTACCCGTACAAGAACGGCTTCGCCGCCTACGCCTGGGTGACCACCCCGGACGGCAAGAAGAAGCGCAAGTACGTCTACGGCAAGACCCGCGAAGAGGTCCACGACAAGTGGATCAAGCTTCACGCGGAAGCGAAGAACGGTCCGGTTGCTACTCGACACCGCACGGTCTCCGCCTTCCTGGCGTACTGGCTTGAGTCCATCGTGAAGCCCAACCTCGCACCCCTGTCGTACGTCTCGTACGAGGGCTGCGTTCGGCTCTACATCGCTCCCCACCTCGGCACGAAACGGCTGGATAAGCTCACTGTTCGGGACGTGCGCGAATGGCTGACCAAGCTGACGATCACTTGCCAGTGCTGTGCCCAGGGGAAGGACGCCAAGAGAGCTCCCAGCCGCCGGCGCTGCTGCGCTGCCGGAGAGTGCTGTGAGGCGTATGCATCCCGCCGGGTGATCCAAGCCGCTCGCGACGCGCTGCGGGCCGCCCTGACGCATGCGGTCACCGAGGAAGAGATCGGGAAGAACGTCGCCGCCCTGGTGAAGGTGCCCAAGCCTCGGCGCCGCCGTATCAAGCCATGGTCCGCCGTTGAGGCCGGTCAGTTCCTCGCGGACGGCGTGACCCGTGAAGACCCCCTGCTGGCGGCCTGGGTGCTCGTACTGTGCCTCGGGCTCCGCCGCGGGGAGGTGCTGGGCCTCACCTGGAAGTCCATCGACTTCGAGGCAGGTGAGCTGTACGTGGACCACCAGATCCAGCGGGCAGGGCGTCAGATTCTCCACCGGGAGACCAAGACGGAGGACTCAGACGACTTCCTGCCGCTGCCCGCGCTCTGCCTCAAGGCTCTCCGTATACGCCGTGCTCAGCAGATCGGGGACCGGAAGGCGTCCGCTGATCTCTGGCAGGACAGTCGCGGGCTGGTCTTCACGACGAAGTACGGCACCCCGATCGAGCCGGGGAACCTCACTCGTATGTTCGCTCTCCGCACCCGTCGCGCCGGCCTCCGTGTCATCCCGTTGCGGAACACCCGGCACACCTGCAGCTCGCTCCTGGTCGCCCTCGGCGTCCATCCGAAGGTCGCTCAGCGGATCCTGCGGCACTCACAGATCGCGATGACGATGGAGGTCTACGCCGAGGCGAGTGAGGAAGAGGTGCGCTCGGCTCTCGGCAAGCTCTCGGAAGCGATGGGCGGCACCGGTTAGCCCGGTTGCTGTACTTCGCTGCTGTACGGCACGACAAAGCCCCCGTCCGGGTTACCCGGCGGGGGCTTTGACCTGCTGTGCGCTCGGCAGGATTCGAACCTGCAACCTTCTGATCCGTAGTCAGATGCTCTATCCGTTAAGCTACGAGCGCTTGGCTTTCCGGCGGTTTTTCTTGCCGGTCGGCGTTGCGGGAACAACATTACATGACCTGTGCCGTGAGGCGAAATCCATTGCCCGCAGCACCTCTGACCTGCGAAAACGCTCCCCTGGGGGACTTCGGGAGGTTAGTGGGGCCAGGGGGAGTCCTCGATGATCCGGACGAAGTTCGGGCGGGTGCAGTCCTCTTCGAAGCGGTCCAGGACGTCGGCCTTCACATTGCCGAAGGTGGTCCGGGGGCGGTGGGCCGGGCCGGCGTGGAAGGCGTGGAGGATGCGGCGCTTGAAGTCGGGGCGCGGGTGGGCGGCGACGACGGCCTCGCGGGTTTCCGGGGGAGCGTTTCGTAGCCGATGCCGATGACGTCGAGGTCGACGCCGGCTGTGACGAGCGCCACTTCGGGCCATGTGGTGGGGAAATTCCGGGGTGGTGTGCAGGGAGATGCCCTCCCGGATCAGATGGGCCCGGTCGGCGGGATGCCGCGGGCGGTCAGGAAGGCGCGGGCCTCATCGGCGCCGTCGAGCTCGAGCGCTGCTGGGAGGTGCGGAGCTTCTCGGTGAGACCGAGGCTGTGGAAGAGGGCTCCCACGTAGAGAAGCTCCGGGTCGAAGTCCAAGCCATGCCGACGGCCGTGCCGACGGCCGTGTGGGCGCCGAAGAGGTAGACCGGTGGGTGGCGCCCGGTGTGTGTGGGGGGGGCAGGGCGGGGGCGGGTTGCCCACAGGTGTGGACAGCGCATCGCCCCGGACCTTGGGCGCGGCGGTCGTCGGACCTTGGGCGCGGCGCGGGCCGGACGCGAGGGTGAAGCTGGGCGGGGCGGAGCTGAGCTGAGCTGGGGGGCGGAGAGGAGCCGAGATCGTTTCCGGGAGCTGAGACCGTTCCCGTTCCTGCGCGCAGACGGTTCCCGTACGCCTAGATCCCGTGCCCAGCCCAGGCGCCGACACCGACCCCGGCCCCGGCCCCGGCCCTGACACCGACACCGGTCCTGACCCCGGCGCCGGCCCCGGGCAGAGAAAATCGCCTCGCGCCGTACGGCGAAGATCGCTTCGCGGCCGGCGGGGAAGATCGTCCCGTGCCGCACAAAAAAGCGTTCAGGCCCCGGTCGGAGATGACCGGGGCCTGAACGAAGAGGAGCGGAGGCGGAGGGATTTGAACCCTCGATGGGGGGTAAGCCCCAAACCGCATTAGCAGTGCGGCGCCATAGACCGGACTAGGCGACGCCTCCACACACCCCACACGCGCATGCACGTTGTGGCGTGTCCAGATGATGGCACAGCTCCCAGGGCTGTCACCAATCGCCCCCTACGGTACTAGGCGCGCGGGCCACCCGGCAAAGACGTTCCTGCGGCGCAACGTCGGGGGCGGCAGCGCGTTAGAGGTGTCGGGGCCGTGGCAACTCGCGTTGTCGTGCGCCCCCGGCGTGTACGTACCGCGTACCGCCTCGCACTCGCCTCTCAGGAGCCTGTGATGCCGCACCGCCGGACGTCATCCCTCTTCGCCGCGGCCGCCAGCGCCGCCACCACGGCTGTGACCCGTCTCTCCGCCACCACTGCCGCCGCGGGCCGCCTCTCCACCACCACCGCCGTGTCCGTCGTCTCCGTCACCGCTGCGCTGGCCCTGGCGGCGCCCGTCGCCTCGGCCGCTCCGATCCCGCTGCGGCACCACCGGTCCGGGAACGGCATCACCGGTGCGGGCCATCACGCCCTCGCCGGTCACCCAGCCATCGCGGGTCACTCCACCCTCGCCGACCCCCCAGCCGTCGTCGGTCACCCCGCCCTCGCCGGCCTCGGCGCCCCCACCGCCCCCCACGCCCTCACTGGCACCCACCCCCTCACTGCCGCCCCCGCCCTCACCGGTCACGGGCCTGGCGCCGGTCAGGGCGCACCGGGGCGCGACCACGCCGCCATCGACCACCTGACCGTCACCGTCCACGACTCCGGCTCGGCGGCCACCGACGGCACCTTCGAGCTGTACTGCCACCCCGGCCGCGGCAACCACCCTCACGTCAAGCGCGCCTGCAAGAAGTTGGACGGGATGACGATGTGGGGCAGGGACCCGTTCGCGCCCGTACCGCTGGGCACGAACTGCACGATGATGTACGGCGGCCCGGCCACCGCGCATGTCACCGGGACCTGGGCGGGGCGTCCCGTCAACGCGGATTTCCGGCGCACCAATGGGTGTGAGATCAGCCGCTGGGGCCGCTTCGAACCCCTGCTCCCCCCGACCAGTTCATGACCCGGTTCGTGCCGTAGTAGCGCGCCAGGTCAGGACGAGGGGCACATGTCGGGCGTGCGGTGAGTCGCACAGAGCCGTGGCATTACCTCCTCGTCATCCGCCTCCGCGCCAGGGGCAAGTGCCCGTAGACTCCATTCCAGCGATCCGCCACGGTGGGTCGGCAAGGTGCGGTAACAGGGAGGAAGCGTCGTCGTGAGCAGCAGGCCATCCCGAGGCGCTGCTCGCCTCGCAGCCATACTCGACGCCCTCCCCGACGCGCTGTTGCTCGTCAACTGCAACGGCACGGTCGTCAACGCCAACTCCATCGCGCTGGAGACCTTCGAGGCGCCGGGCACGGCCCTGGTGGGGCGCGGGCTGCTCGATCTGCTGCCCTCCTTCGACTCCAAGCGCATCCCGGGCTCCATGCGGCGCCGGGACGAGGACGTCGAGGGCGGCCGGACGAAGCCGACCCGTATGGTCGCGCGGCGTACGGACGGGACCGAGCTGCTGGTCGAGGTCACCAGCGCCAACCTGGAGGACGGCCGCACCCCGTACGAGTCCGCCTTCGAGGCCGCGTACGCCGATCACCGCAACGGCTATACGGGCAACGAGCTGCTGATGCTCGTCGTCCGTGATCTGACCGGGACGCTGGACACCGAGACCGAGCTGGCCCGCCAGCAGCGGCAGACCGAGATGATTTTGCGGGCCGCGGCCGAGGGTGTGGTCGGGGTCGATGCCGAGGGCAAGGTCGTGCTCGTCAATCCGTCCGCGGCGCAGATCCTGGGGTTCCGGGCGAGCGAGCTGGGCGGCAAGGAGCTGCATCCGCTGATCCACCACTCACGGGCGGACGGCTCGCCGCTGCCGTGGGAGGACACCCCGCTGGCCGACACGCTCAAGTCCGGGCGCAAGCACCGGGTGCGCGGGCAGGCGCTGTGGGCGAAGGACGGGCGGGCGGTGTCCGTCGATCTGACGACGGCGCCGGTGCGGGACGGCGATCAGCTCGTCGGCGCGGTGATGACCTTCACCGACCGCCGTGCCTTCGACGCGCTGGCGGCCCGGCACACCCAGCTGCTGGCGGTGCTCGACCAGGCACTGCGCGGGCCGCTGGAGGAGCTGAAGGGCGAGCTGGGCACGCTCGCCTCCGACCCGGCCGGGCAGCTGTGGCCCGAGGCGAACCAGATCCTGCACCACCTCGCGGCCGGCCACGCCCGGATGACGACGCTGGTGGACAACGTCCTGAGCTATCAGCGGCTGGACTCCGGCAAGGAGAAGCTCAACCGCACGAAGGTTTCGCTGGACGGGGTGGTCGCGGCCGGTGTGGAGGGCGCGATCGAGCTGATCGGTCCTGGCCGGGCGCAGTTCGCGGTGCATGCGCCGCCGATAGAGGCGACGGTCGACGCGGAGCGGATCGCCCAGGCGCTGTCCCATCTGATCGCGGATGTCGCGGGGGTGGACTCGACGGGCCGGATGTCGGCCGGTGAGGCTGCCGCGGGCGGGCGTTCGGGGCCGATCCCGGGTGATTCGACGATCGTGGTGGCGGCGGCCAAGCGCGGGGATGTCGTACGGATCGAGGTGCGCGGTCCGTACGGTGGCGGCGACCCGGTCCATGAGCCGATCGTCCGCGGGATCGTGCGGCAGCACGGCGGGCTGATGCAGACGCATGAGGTGCCCGGCGGCGGGCCCGGCGCGGGCGGCAGTTCGTATGTGCTGGAGCTGCCGGTGGCGGCGGACGGCACGACGGTGGACGGCGCGACCGGCGGCGCGGACCGGATGGACGGGCCGACCGGCAACGAGACGACGGTGATGCCGGTACCGGCCGCCCATGCGCGGGGCACCCGGGGCAACGCTGCGGACACGTCGGACGCGGCGGACACGGGCAACGGTGACCAGGGGCCGGATGGCGAGGGCCATGAGGGCGACGACGGCCACCCCGGCGGTGACGGTGGGTCGGGCGGTTCCGGCGGTTCCGGTCAGCCGCTGGGTGGCGGTGGTGCGGAGCACGGTGCGGCGGTGCCGGCCCAGGCGGGCGGGGCGCAGCCGACCGGCCGTCGGCGTGCGCGGCGTTCGGGCGCCGAGCAGGGCGCGCATCCGGGCGGGCCGGCCACGGCAGCGGGCGCGGGGCCGGAGTCCGGCACTCCGCACGGTGCCGTGGGCGACGGTCCGCAGGGTGAAACGGGTCCCGGGGCGGCCGAGGGCGGCCGGGGGGCGTATCCGCAGCACGGTGACGCCGCGCGAGGTACGCAGGGCGGGCGGCCGGCCGCGGACGGTACGGGGCTGCCGCCGGGCATGGCGGGGGCCGAGTCCGTACCGCCGTCGGGACGGCGCCGGGCCCGGCAGGGCGCCCAGGAGGGCGGCGGGCTGCCCGCGCTCCCTCCTGGAGCGAGTCAAGCGAGTCAGCCGTCGGGGCAGCAGCCCGGTAGCGGGCCAGCGGCAGGCGCGCAGGGCCACGGCCAGGCCGCCGCCGGGACGCAGGGTTCCGGGGCGACGCCTCCGGGCGGTGCGCAGGCGCCGGCCGCGGCGCCGGCCGCGGCGCCGGTCTCCGTGCCCGCAGGCGCGTCCGGATCTGCTCCGGTTCCTGCCGCCCGTCCGCAGATTCCGGGACAGACCCCGGCCCCGGGACAGCCGCACGTTCCCGGCCAGGCGCAGGCTCCGGTCGGGCCCCAGGGCCTCGGCCCCGTACAGCCGGGCGGCCGGCGGGCGCGCCGGGCGCTGGCCGAGGCGCCCGAGCGGACCGCGCAGGGTGAGCGGGGCCGGGCATCCACGGCCGCCTCCGGGGCGCAGCAGCAGGGTGGTGCGCGTACCGCCTTTGCGCTGCCGCCCGCCGCGGCGGACCGGACCCCGCAGTCGTCGGTGCCCGCGACCGCCGACCAGGTGCCCGCGCAGGCGGCCGGGCCGCAGGACGGCGGCGGCACGGGACGCCGTCGGGCGCGTCGGCCGGTGGCCGGCGGCCCGGAGGGTGCGGTGGCCGAGGGACAGCCGGGATACGAGCTGGAAGCAGCCGCCCACTCCGCTGGTGCGCAAGGAGAGTGGGACGGCGAGCCGACCGGCAGGCGACGGGCCAGACGGGCCGCGGCCGAGGAGCGCGCGGCGGCCGCGATGGCCGATTCCGAGTCGTCCGGCACGTTCGTGGCGGGCCCGGAGGGGCTGGTGGCGCAGCCCACCGAACCGGCCGAGTCCACGGGTACGGCCACCGGCACGGCGCCCGGGATCGCCCCGGCGCCGGACACTGCGTCTCCAGCGCCTGACGCGCCCCAGCCACCCCGCACACCTGTCGCGCCCCAAGACCCCCAGGAGCCCAACGCTCCCGCCCCCACCGGCCGTCGGCGCGGCCGCCCCAGCCCGGCCGAGGAGGCCGGGGGCCAGGCGCCCGTGCCCCCGCACGGCGGGCCCGCCGCCGCCCCGCACCGTCAGCCGCTGCCGCCCGCGGCCGAGGACGACGCGCACGCCGCGGGGCACTCCCACGGGCGGGCGTTCAGCGTGCGGACGCTGGGGCAGGGCGTGCCGTTCGCCCAGCAGATCGCCGACCAGCAGCGCCCGCCGGTGCCGCCCGGCAGCACCCCGCCCGGCGGTACGTCCGCCGGTTCGGGCCGCCGCCGTAAGCTCGCCGCGCCACCGCAGGAGAACGAGCGTGCGGCGGCCGCCGATTCCCTGCCGCCCGAGGCGCGTCCGCACCCCGGAGCACAGCAGCCTCAGCAGCCGCCCAGGCCACCGGCCCCGCACCAGGCCCCTGCCCAGCCCCCGGCGCAGTCCCAGCCGCAGCCGCGTCTGATGGATGCCGGCGAGGGCCGGGCCTTTGCCATCTCCGCGCCCGACGAGGGCAGCGAGGGCCCCGAACCGCTGGACGGTCCGAACGGCGCCATAGAGGTGATGGACCGTCAGCCGATGCCGATGGACGATGAGCTGCCGCCGGAGCCGCTGGACAATCCGCGTCGGCTGCTGGTCTGGCCGGCGCCGGATGTCGCCACCCAGCAGGCACTCAGCGACCGCGGCTACCGCCCGGTGATCGTCAACTCCCGCGAGGAGGTGGACGCCCAGATCGCCGCGTACCCGGCGGCGCTCTTCGTCGACCCGCTGACCGGGCCGATCACCCGCACCGCGCTCCAGTCGCTGCGCCAGGCGGCAGGGGCGGCCGAGGTCCCGGTGCTGGTGACCGCCGGTCTGGGGCAGGCCACCCGGGAGGCCGCATACGGCGCCGACCCGGCCGTTCTCCTCAAGGCGCTGGCCCCGCGCGACAGTGACGTCCATCCGCCGCGGGTGCTGCTGATCGAGCAGAACGACGACATCGCGGGCGCCCTCACCATGTCGCTGGAGCGGCGCGGGATGCAGGTCGCACGGGCCGGCGGCGACACCGACGCGGTCAATCTCGCGACGCAGATGCGGCCGAATCTGGTCGTGATGGACCTGATGCAGGTACGCCGCCGACGGGCCGGGATCGTCGACTGGCTGCGCGCCAACGGTCTGCTCGACCACACACCGCTGGTCGTCTACACCTCCGCCGACATGGACCCGGCGCAGCTGCCGCGGCTGGCCGCCGGCGAGACGGTGCTCTTCCTCGCGGAGCGCTCCACGAGCACCGAGGTACAGGCCCGGATCGTCGACCTGCTCGCCAAGATCGGGACGAACTGACCACGGGCGGAAGGGCCTGACCACGGGCAGCGGGAAGTGACCGGGGTCTGCTGGGGTCTGCCGAAGCGCCCCCTACGGACCGTCTGGATCCGTACACCCACCGCCCGGCCCCGTACGCACCGACAGCAGACCGGCCGGGCGCCCCACCCGCGGACGCCCGGCCGCCGGCTCACGCCAGCAACGTCACGTCCAACTCGCCCTCGGCGTACTGCCGGCGCAGCACCTTCTTGTCGAACTTCCCCACGCTCGTCTTGGGCACCACCGGGATCACGGCCCACCGCTCCGGCAGCTGCCAGCGCGCGATCCGCTCGCCGAGGAACGCCTTCAGCTCCTCGTAGCCGATGGTCGCGCCCTGGGTGAGCACCACCGTCGCCAGCGGCCGCTCGCCCCACTTGTCGTCGGGTACGGCGACCACCGCGGCCTCCGCGACATGCGGGTGGGCCATCAGGTGGTTCTCCAGCTCGACCGAGGAGATCCATTCGCCACCGGACTTGATGACGTCCTTGGCGCGGTCGGTCAGCGTGAGATAGCCGTTCGCGGTGATGGTGCCGACGTCGCCGGTGCGCAGCCAGCCGTCGGGGCTGAACTTGTCCTCGGGGCGCAGCGGTTCGCCCTGTGCGCCGCCGTAGTAGGCACCGGCGATCCACGGCCCGCGGACCTCCAGCTCGCCCGCGGCCACGCCGTCGCACGGGAGCTGTTCGCCGTTGGGGCCGATCAGCCGCGCCTCGACGGAGGCGGGGAAGCGGCCCTGGGTGGCGCGGTAGGCCCACTCGTCGTCGCCGCTGACTCCGGCCGGCGGGTGGGCGACGCTGCCCAGCGGGGAGGTCTCGGTCATGCCCCAGGCGTGGACGACGCGGATGCCGTGGCGCTCCTCGAAGCCGCGCATCAGGGCGGGCGGGCAGGCGGAGCCGCCGATGACGACGGTCCGCAGACAGCTGACATCGCGCTGCTTGGCGTCCAGTTCGGCGAGCAGCCCCTGCCAGATGGTGGGCACGGCGGCGCCGATGGTGGGACGTACGGTCTCGATCATCTCGGCGAGCGGCGCGGGCTGGAGAAAGCGGTCCGGCATCAGCAGCCAGGCACCGGCCATGAATGCGGCGTGCGGCAGGCCCCAGGCGTTGACGTGGAACATCGGCACGACGGGGAGCGTGATGTCGCGCGAGGTGAGCGCGAACGCCTCGGCGGTGTTGACCTGCATCGAGTGCAGATAGAGCGAACGGTGGCTGTAGAGCACGCCCTTGGGGTCGCCGGTGGTCCCCGAGGTGTAACAGAGCGCCGCGGCCTCCCGCTCGTCGGTCTCCGGCCACGCGTAGCTCTCCGGCCGCCCGGCGATCAGCTCTTCGTAGTCGTACACCCGCGCCCGGCCGCCCGCCACCAGGGAGTGGTCGCCGGGGCCGACGACCACGACGTGTTCGACGTTGGGCAACTGCGGCAGCAACGGGGCGAGCAGCGGCAGCAGGGTGCCGTTGGCGAGCACGACCCGGTCCTCGGCGTGGTTGATGATCCATACCAGCTGCTCGGCGGGCAGCCGCAGGTTGAGCGTGTGCAGCACCGCCCCCATGGAGGGGATCGCGAGATAGGCCTCCAGGTGCTCCGCGTTGTTCCACATGAGCGTGCCGACGCGTTCCTCGTCGGCGACGGACAGCTCCTCGCGCAGCGCATGGGCCAGCTGTGCGGCCCGGCGGCCCACCTCGGCGAAGGTGCGCCGGTGCGGTTCTCCCTCGGTCCAGGTGATGACCTGCGACTCGCCGTGAACCGTCGCCCCGTGGGCCAGGATTCGCGAGACGGTGAGCGGTACGTCCTGCATCGTGCTGAGCACCGGGTGCCTCCGCTTTGTTACGGGCGGGTAGTGGTGCTGAGATTGTCAGCGCATACCAATCGGTATGTCACGCCCTCCGGGGTGTGTTCTTACCCGCTCATGCCGGAATGTGGCCATGCGCGGGGTCACACCGGGCGCACGGCAACGAACAACGAGCCCCCTCGCGGCGTCGCGCGCCTACCCGTCCCCGCGGTCGACCCTGCGGCCGATCCGGCCCGCCAGACCGTCGAGGACCCGATGGAGCCCGTAGTCGAGTGTGTCGTCACGCATCCAGCTCCCGGTGAAGCCGCCGCCGGGACGGCCGTGATCCACGTCAGGCCCCCAGCAGCCTTCACCCGCAGGGATGACTCTTGCGGCACGTTGCTTGTGCGGTGTCCGGAGGGAACAGCACGCCGGCGGTCACCCGGTTAGTCAGCAGGCGGTTACTCAGCGCCGGGTCACTCCGTTAGTCGGCTACTCAGCCACTCGGCTACTGGGTTCCTCTACTGAAGGAGCGTCCTATGCGCCCCCACCTCGGTCGTTGCCTCGTCCTTGCCGCCCTGGGCGGTCTCAGCGTCCTCGCGTCCGGTGTCGCTCAGGCGGCGCCGCAGGCCGCACAGGCCCAACGGTCCTCCGGCGACGGCCTTTCGCTCGGCCGCCCGCTGTTCAGCGGGCAGTTCGACCCCGTCGGCGGTATGGGCGGCGGGGTGATCTCCGGCGGCGGGAGGCCGGTGTTCACCCACTCCGACGGCAGGTCCTGATGCCGCGGCGCTGACCGCCCGTCCCGGTGGGCCGGCCGGCCGCTCACGGGCGCCGTTCGGCCGCCGGGGTCACCGCCTGGAGGACCAGCACCGACAGATCGTCCTCGACCGGGCCGGTGCCGAAGTCGTGTGCGGCGCGGCGTACGTGCTCGGCGAGGGCCTTGGCGCCCAGCCCCATGCCGTCCCGCATCACCTCGATCAGGCCGTCGTTGTCGTCCAACTGCCAGTTGCCGCAACGGCGTTCGGTGACACCGTCGGTCACGCACAGCAGCGTCTCGCCCGGTGCGAGGCGGAAGGTGCTGGCGTGGAATTCGGTGCCCCCGTCGATGCCGAGCAGCATCTGGGGGTCGGAGGCCGCCTCCACGGCGCCGTCGACGAACATGTGCAGCGGCGGCGGATGGCCGGCGGTGGCGACCGTGCAGCGGGCTCCGGGTACGCCCGGATCGACCTCCAGCTCGCCGTACAGCAGGCTCAGGAAGCGGGAGGTGGCCTGTTCGCCGCCCAGCTCCACCGCCTCCGCGCTCTCCTCGGCCATGGCCAGATTCAGCCGGCCGAGCACCGACTCGACGCCATGCCCCTCCCGGGCCAGCAGCCGCACCAGATGGCGGGCCAGGCCGGTCACCGACATCGCCTCCGGGTCCTTGCCCTGTACGTCCCCGAGCAGGAAGCACCAGCGGCGGTCGCCCATCGGAAAGACGTCGTAGAAGTCGCCGCCGACGGTCTGCCCCTCGCCGTGCGGCTCGTAGACGATCGCGGTGTCGACGCTGGGGATGCTGGCGAGCGTCGCGGGCAGCTGCCTTCGCTGGAGCGCCAGGCTGATCGTGGTCTGCCGGGTGTACTGGCGGGCGGTGTAGACGGCCTGCGCGACCCGGCGTGCCACGTCCTCGACCATCCGCACCACGGTGTCGGTCATCTGGAGGTGCCCGGCCCGCCCGAGCAGCAGCATGCCCTGCTCGGTGTCCCGGGCGATCAGCGGGAAGGCGAGCGCGGAGCCGCCCGAGAGGTCCGCACCGGCGCATTCCGGCCAGGGCCAGGGGGTGCCGGCGGTGCTGACGATGTCGGCCGGCGGGTCCCGTTCCAGCTCGGCCCGCAGGGGGGTGATCCGCCGCTCGTCGACATGCCAGACCCGGGAGAGCTGCACCCCGCCGCCCTCGGTGCTCAGCCAGATGGCGCACCAGTCGGCGAGCCGGGGCACCAGCAGCTGGGCGGTGAGCGCGGTGACCATGTCCTGGTCGAGCTGCCCGGCCAGCAGTTCGCTGGTCTCGGCGAGGAAGGACGGCCCGCCGCGGTCGGCCCATTCGGCGGCGAACTTGTGCGGGCGGCCGCGCGGGGCCACGGGGTGGAGGTGGGCCGGACGAAGGGGAGGCTCGGGGGTGCGCGCCTCGGCCCTGGGCACGGCACTGATGCGCCTGGGGTCCCCCTCGGTGGCCTCCAGACGGAACCACACGGTCTTCACGGCCCGGCGGTAGGTCACGCCCCAGGACTCCGCCAGCGCGCTCACCAGCTGGAGGCCGTATCCCGGCTCTCCGGTGCGGGCGTCCACCCCGCCGCGTACACGCCGGGCGGGATGGCGGTCGGAGACCTCCAGCACCAATCCCACCTTGGCCGGGCGGCGCTCCCCGTCGCCCTCGGCGGGCGGCCGGTCGTGCTCCAGGCGGCAGGTCACATCGATGTCGGTACCGGCGTACATCACGGCATTGGTGACCAGCTCGCTGGTGAGCAGGACGGCGTCGCTGATCAGCTCCGAGCTGATCGCGGCCGCACCGGGCCCTGCCGTGGCGGGTGGGGCACCCGCCCGTTCGATGAGCAGCGCGCGCACGAATTTACGTGCGCCGGCGGCCGCGAGCTGGTTCGCGGGCAAGCCTTTCCGGGACACGCTTTCCGTCGTGGACGGGGAGGACAGCGGTACCACTGCGCCCCCTGAAAGTGCCGGGAAAAACTGATTACAAGCGCTTTATACTATGTCATATCTGCCCAAATGGATCTCTCTGCCCGACCGGCTTCTCCACATCGATCACTGGGGGGATGGTGTGCCATGGCGCTCGACCCGTCCCGGCCCGAGCCTGCTTCTCCGCCCCCAGAGCCTCCCGAGCCCGCTGAGCCCCCGCAGCCCCGCGACTCCCGGCACGACGGGCAGTGGGTGCGGACCAGTGAGCTACGGCCGTTGCTCGCGGCGATGAATGCGCTGCGCGACGGTGATTTCAGCGCACGCGTGGAGATCCCGCAGGACGGATCCTCCACGGATGGCGTGCTGGCCGACATGACCGGCGTCTTCAACCAGGTCGTCGCCCGCAACGCCCATCTGGCCTCCGAGCTCCAGCGCGTACGCAGCGAGATCATCCGGCAGGGCCGGCTGGACGAGCGGATCACCGCCAGCCCCGGCCAGGGGACCTGGACGACGAACATCGAGGCGGCCAACACCGTCCTCGAAGCGCTGGTGGTCCCGCTCGCCAAGGCCACCCGGGTACTGGACGCGGTGGCCGACGGCGACCTGACCCAGCGGGTCGATCTGCACGACGGCAACCGCCAGCTCCGCGGCGATCTGCGCCGGCTGGGCAGCGGGGTGAACCGCATGGTCGACCAGCTGTCGCTGTTCACCGGCGAGGTCACCCGGGTCGCCCGTGAGGTCGGCACCGAAGGCCGGCTGGGCGGCCGGGCCAAGGTCCAGGGGCTCTCCGGCGACTGGCTCCATGTGACCGAGGCGGTCAACACCATGGCGTCGCGGCTGACCGCGCAGGTCAGAGACATCGCCGTGGTCACGACCGCGGTGGCCACCGGCGACCTGACCCAGCAGGTGACGGTCGAGGCCACCGGCGAGCTGCTGGAGCTGAAGCTCACCGTCAACAAGATGGTGGACCAGCTGCGGGCGTTCGCCGACGAGGTCACCCGCGTCGCCCGCGAGGTCGGCACGGAGGGCCAGCTCGGCGGCCGTGCGCAGGTCAGGGGCGTCTCCGGGGTCTGGAAGGACCTCACCGACAACGTCAACTTCATGGCGTCCAACCTGACCTGGCAGGTCCGCAACATCGCTCAGGTCACCACGGCCGTGGCCAACGGCGATCTGAGCCAGAAGATCACCGTGGACGCACGGGGCGAGATCCTGGAACTGAAGTCGACGATCAACACCATGGTCGACCAGCTCTCCGCCTTCGCCGACGAGGTCACCCGGGTGGCCCGCGAGGTCGGCACCGAAGGGCGGCTGGGCGGCCGGGCGCAGGTCAGAGGCGTGTCCGGGGTCTGGAGGGACCTCACCGAGAGCGTCAACTTCATGGCGGACAACCTGACGTCGCAGGTCCGCAACATCGCCCTGGTCGCCACCGCCGTCGCGGAGGGCGACCTCGGCAAGACGATCACCGTGGAGGCAAAGGGCGAGATCCTGGAGCTGAAGACCACGATCAACACGATGGTCGACCAGCTCTCCGCCTTCGCCGACGAGGTCACCCGCGTGGCCCGCGAGGTCGGCACCGAAGGAAACCTGGGCGGTCAGGCACAGGTCAGGGACGTCTCCGGGGTCTGGAAAGACCTCACCGACAACGTCAACTTCATGGCGCTGAACCTGACCTCGCAGGTCCGCAACATCGCCCAGGTCACCACGGCCGTGGCCAACGGCGATCTGTCCAAGAAGATCGATGTGGATGCCCGTGGCGAGATCCTGGAGCTGAAGGACACGGTCAACACGATGGTCCAGCAGCTGCGGGCGTTCGCGGACGAGGTCACCCGCGTCGCCCGCGAGGTCGGCACCGAAGGCCGGCTGGGCGGCCGGGCCCAGGTCCATGGCGTTTCCGGCGTCTGGAAGAACCTCACCGACAACGTCAACTCCATGGCCGACAACCTGACGTCCCAGGTCCGCAACATCGCCCAGGTCGCCACCGCCGTCGCGAAGGGCGACCTGTCCAAGAAGATCGATGTCGACGCCCGCGGCGAGATCCTGGAACTGAAGACGACGATCAACACGATGGTCGACACGCTGTCCTCGTTCTCCTCCGAGGTGACCCGGGTGGCCCGCGAGGTCGGCAGCGAGGGCCAGCTCGGCGGCCAGGCCCGGGTCGAGGGCGTCTACGGCACCTGGAAGCGGCTGACCACCAGCGTCAACGAGCTGGCGCTGAACCTGACGACGCAGGTCCGCGCGATCGCCGAGGTGGCGAGCGCCGTCACCCAGGGCGACATGTCCGGCTCGATCACCGTGGACGCCCAGGGCGAGGTCGCGGCCCTGAAGAACAACATCAACCTCATGGTCGCCAACCTCCGCGAGACCACCCGCGCCAAGGACTGGCTGGAGTCCAACCTCGCCCGTATCGCCAGCCTGATGCAGGGCCACCGCGACCTGGTCGAGGTCGCCGACCTGATCCTGCGCGAGCTGACCCCGCTGGTGAATGCGCAGTTCGGCGCGTTCTTCCTGGCCGAGGCGGGCGCCGAGCCGGGCGAGGGCCTGGAGCTGATCGCCGGATACGGCACCGGGCAGCCCGAGGGCCGCCGCTCCCTGCCGCGGCTGCGCCTGGGCACCCCCGGCTGGGGCCTGATCACCCAGGCCGCCATGGAGAAGAAGCGCATCGTCGTCGAGGCCGTCCCGCCCGACTACATCACCATCAGCTCCGGACTCGGCGCCGCGGCCCCGGCCAGCATCGTCATCCTCCCGATCCTCTTCGAGGACCAGGTGCTCGGCGTGATCGAGCTGGCATCGTTCAGCCGGTTCAGCGACGTCCACCTCGCCTTCATCGACCAGTTCGTCAACACCATCGGCGTCTCGATCAACACCATCATCGCCAACTCCCGTACGGAATCCCTGCTTTCGGAATCCCAGCGGCTGACCGCCGAACTCCGCCAGCGCTCCGACGAGCTCCAGCTGACGAATGCCGAGCTGGAGGAGAAGGCGGCCCTGCTCGCCACCTCCTCCCAGTACAAGTCGGAGTTCCTGGCGAACATGTCGCATGAGCTGCGCACCCCGCTGAACTCTCTGCTGGTGCTCTCCCGGCTCCTCGCCGACAACCCGGACGGCCGGCTGTCCGGCCAGGAGGTGGAGTTCGCCGTCACCATCCACCGCGCGGGCTCCGACCTCCTCCAGCTCATCAACGACATCCTCGATCTGTCGAAGATCGAGGCCGGCCGGATGGACGTCCACCCCAAGGCCCTGCCGCTGATCAAGCTGCTCGACTACGTCCGCGCCACCTTCAAGCCGCTCACCGTCGACCGCGGCCTCACCTTCGACGTCAAGGTCGGCGAGAACGTCCCCAAGGAACTCTTCTCCGACGAACAGCGCCTCCAGCAGATCCTCCGCAACCTCCTGTCCAACGCCGTGAAGTTCACCTCCTCCGGCAGCGTGGAACTCATCGTCCAGCGCGTACCGGGCACGCAATTCGAGGAGGAGTCGCTGCGCACCGCGGACGACGTCATCGCGCTCTCCGTGAAGGACACCGGAATCGGCATCTCACCGGAGAAACTCGACGGCATCTTCGAGGCGTTCCAGCAGTCCGACGGCACCACCAACCGCAAATACGGCGGCACCGGCCTCGGCCTCTCCATCAGCCGCGACATGGCCTCGCTGCTCGGCGGCCGGATCATCGCCGAGAGCGAGCCGGGCGTCGGCTCGACCTTCACCCTGTATGTGCCCGCGCGCTACACCGGCCCCTTCCCCGCCCCGAGCCCCACCGCCGCGACCCGCCCCGCGGACAGCACCGCACAGGCCGGCCCCGCGCGCCCCGTCCTGGCCGAACAGCTCACGGCCGCGCCCAGCACCGCGGGCACCTCGACCGCGCGAAGCTCAGCGTCCGGTGACGTCTTCCCCACCAAGACGGAGCAGGAGCAGACCCAGCACCTGGGATCCCGCTCCCCCGACGGCAGCGATGTCACCTGGCCCGAGACCACCCGCCTCAAGGACTGGCTCAGCGGTCGCCCCGGCGAGGTACTGGTCAACCGCCGCATCCTCATCGTCGACGACGACATCCGCAATGTCTTCGCGCTCACGCATGTACTGGGCCGGGTCGGGATCCGTGTCAAGTACGCCGAGAACGGCCGCGAGGGCCTGGAGGTCCTCGACCGGACGCCGGACGTATCGCTGGTGCTGATGGACATCATGATGCCCGAAATGGATGGTTACGAGATGATCAAGGCGATCCGACAAGCGCCCAGATTCGCGGGCCTGCCGGTCATTGCGCTCACCGCCAAGGCCATGCCGGGCGACCGCGAAAAGGCGATCGAGAGCGGGGCCAACGACTACATCCCCAAACCGGTGGACGTGGACCGGCTGCTGACCGTGATCTGCGGCCTGCTGGACCCGGAGAACTGCGGCGTGGCCCTGCCCCCTGATCCCGACAGCCCGGAGAGCGGCGCGGCCACAACCTCTGATCCCGACAGCCCGGAGAACCCGGAGAGTTCCGACACCGCAGAGACCGCCGGGAGTTCCGGCAGCCCCCGGAGCGCCGACGACGGCGAGAGTGCAGACCAGGCCGACCAGGGACCGACGGGGGAGCCCTCATGACGACCGCACCGGACAGCTCAGCCGGCATCCTCATCGTCGACGACATGGAGGAGAACCTCGTCGCACTGGAAGCCGTGCTGGGCTCCCTCAGCCAGAAGGTGGTCCGCGCGCGATCCGGCGAAGAGGCCCTCAAGGCCATGCTGCGCGAGGAGTTCGCGGTCGTCCTCATCGATGTGCTGATGCCGGGCATGAACGGTTTCGAGACCGCCGCCAACATCAAGGGCCTGGACCAGACGAAGGACGTTCCGATCATTCTCCTCACCGGCGCCTCGGTCGACCCGAACTACGCCTACCGCGGCTACACGGTCGGCGCCGCCGATTTCCTCATCAAGCCCTTCGACCCCTGGCTGTTGCGCACGAAGGTGAACGTCTTCCTCGACCTCCACCGCAAGAACCGCCAATTGGCGGCCCAGGCGGACCAGTTGAAGCGTCTGCTGACATCGGACGATCACCCCGGGAGCGAGGGCCCACCACCCGCCACGACTACGCCTACGACGACACCCACGGCCGCGACCACTGCCGGAGCTGAGGCGCCCGCGCCGTCGCCCGCGCCCGCGGGGTCGCCGGCGATGTCACCCCCGGTGTCGGCCGAGCGCCCTCCCATTCCCCCGGAAGGCCCCGGTGCCCAGCCGCCTCCCGAGCCGCCCCCGCAGCCCGCGGCGCCCGCCTCCGACACCTCCCGCCTCGCGGACATCGCCGGCCAGCTCGCCGAGGTGGAGCTCCTCCTGCGTGACGCAAAAGGCTCCGACAAGAAGCGTCTCGCCGACCGCATCGCCGAATTGGAGCAGGCGGTGGGGCGGTTGATGGTGAACCGGGGCACTTGAAGAGTGACGCCGGGAAAGTTACAGCCCCGGGCCTTCTTGGGTGCTCTTGCCGCGAGGTCCCGGCACCTTGTCGACAGTAAAGGCGTAAATTCCACCCAGTGCGAATGTCGACAGATACTCAGCCCAGATGAAGTCATGCAGCACGCTGTTCACCGCAATGACCACACCGGCCCAGAGAACAGTAAATACAACCTTGGCCATCAGAATTCCCTAAGCCCGCAGGCGAGCCAGGAGAGGCAGCCGGTCGCCCCGGCAACGACGGCCTTGCTCGCGATGTCCTTGGCCACGCCCTTGCTGACGTAGCGGCCGACGGTCAGCGCTCCGGCCCCACGGATCGCCCCCGAGGCAAAACTCTTCATCGAATTATCCCCGATTCAACTATCATTCAGGGCGGCATGGGTCAGATACCGCGCCCTCTTGGTCATCAACGAAAGTACTAGCTGGTAGCGGTATCCGGAACCCGCGTTGAGCGGATCTTGAGCGTGATGATTTTGTGAAACTCTCACGTGGCAGTTAATGGTGGCGTTTCGACTGACTGATAACTCGATGTCCAACTATCCGTAGACGCAGGCCCGTTGCTAAGTGCGGTACGGGAACTCTCAACTGCCGGTAAAACATGGGCAGTTCACTCGACTGTTGGCCGATGGCGCGTCAGGCCAAGGAAGAACAGCCGGCCTGCCGGCCGGAGCGCTCAGCTCGACTTCATGCTCAGCGGCTCTCTGCTCTGTTGCCCCGGTTGACGGCAGTCGCGGCAGCGGCCCGGGACGGGGGCGCGGAAGGCACGCTCGCAGCCGTCGCAGGTCTGGAGTGGGGGTGGTGGGGCCGTGGGGGTGGAGGGGGTTGCCGCCGGGAGGGGTGGCGGCAGGAGCTCCGCGAGCCGGTGAGCGAGTAGAGCCGCCGGGTGGCGGAGGGTCGGCGGGAGGCCGGTGGTCAGGGCGCTGCGTACGGCGTCCGGGGACGCGCCGCGCTCCAGCCAAACGGCCACGGGCGGGGTGAGGCGGTGGATATCCCGTACGGAGAGCAGGAGGCGGGGATCGTCACGGCGGAGGCCGGCCAGGAGGGCGGCGGCCGGGGTGTGGTGCTCGCGGGTGGCGGGCTCCGGTAGCTGCGGAAGCTGAGGTGCGTGGGAGGGCTGCGGTGCGTGGGAGGGCTGCGGCGGTTGCCGTACGGGGGACGGCTGCGACGGATGCCTGACCGGGGGTGGCTGGGGTGGCTGGGGTGGCTGGGGAGTGGGACGTCGGTGCGGCGGGGGTGTGGGCTCCGTTCGTCCGCGCGGAGGCTCAAGGGCCGGGGACAGGGTCGGGGCCGGGGCCGGTGACGGGGCCGGAGCGGCAGGGGGTGGTTCGACGGCGGTGCGGCGCTTGGTCTGCGCGGCGTCCTCGCGGGCGCGGCGGGCGCGGGTGGCTGCTGGGTTGTTGTACGAGATCGTGACCGTGACCATCCGTCCGTCATCGGTGCGCCGCCGGACCCGTTCGAGGTAGCCGTACGCCTCCAACTCCCGTAAGGCGGCCGCGATCCGCCCCCGCCCCTCCGGGAACCTCTTCGCGAGCGTACGGATGTCGACCGGCGCACCCTCGGGCAGCGACTGGATGTAGGCGGCGAGCCCGATCGCCAGGCCGGACAGGGACCGGTGCTGAGTGAGGTGATTGCCGACGATCGTGTAGCCGGGGTCCTGGTGTTCGGTGACCTTGTGCACGCCGGACGGGGATCGGTGAACGTCGTACCGGGCGCGCGCAGGCGCATTAAACTGCTGCTCAGCCAACAGGAAGCCTCTACTTCCTCGGTGGTCAGGCCCTCGATCGGGATGCCAGTCCCGGCCGGGGGCCGTCGCATGTCTGCGGGTTTTTGGGGTCGTTGTTACCGAGAGTGCATGGGCGGGGGCTGCGGAGGCCAGTCTTCCGGTCGTGGATCACCCGAGTGAGTGATGGCGGCGGGGAGTCCAGGGTCGGTTGGGCTGGGTGGGGTCGGTTTCTGTACCTGGGGTTATGGGGTCTTTTACAGGCCGAAACCCCGGCGCGCGGCACACCGAAGCCCGGTTTTCCGGCCTCCGGTTGACGGGCGGCCGACCGTCTCATCGACCCCACATCGGCAGGTCGAATTCCGCCCAGACCGTCTTGCAGGGGAACGGTCCCCGTCGGGTGCCCCAGCGGTCGGCGAGCGCGTCGACCAGGGTCAGGCCGTGACCCGATTCCCGTAGGCCTGAATCCTGTGGGTCCGGGAGCCGGTCACCGCGGGCATCCGTCACCTCGATACGGAGCGTGTCCGCGTCGGACAGGACGGCGAGGCGGAAGTCCCGGCCCGGTACGAGGCCGTGCGACGCGGCATTCGCGGCCAGCTCGGCAATGACCTGAGCCGGATCTTCGAACGGCAGCCCCCAGGACCGGAGTTGCTCAGTCGCGAGAAGCCGCGCGAGACGGGCGCCCCGGCGGGTGGCGGACAGCTGGACGTGGAACGTGAGCTTGTGCTCGGCGATTTCCTGATTCACGTCACTCAGCGTGGTCGTGCGTGCTTACGCTGAATAGTGATAGCGCCGATACGTACGGTCACTGTCCCCGGGGTGTCCAGGGCTGTACCGCGCGGTCCAGGAGGTGGAACGGATGAGTGTTGACGGCGCGGACGAGGCAGGTTGGGACCTCGATCCGGAAGACGAGTCACGGGGTGTCGTCGAAGCGGTCGGGCGGCAGCTCAAGGTGTGGCGCGAGGCCGCGGGGCTGCGAGCCGCCGAGTTCGGGAAGGCCCTCGGGTACGGGGAAAACCTGATCTACAAGATCGAGCGCGGTGTGCGTATCCCGCGTCCCGAGCTTCTCGACAAGGCCGATGAGGTGCTGGGCGCGGGCGGCAAAATCGCTGCCATGAAGAAGGACTTGGAGCGGGCCCGGTACCCGAAGAAGGTCCGGGATCTGGAGAAGCTGGAGGCGAAGGCGGTCGAGATCGGGGCGTACGCCAACCACAACGTCCACGGGTTGTTGCAGACCAAGGAGTACGCGCACGCGCTGTATGACGTGCGACGCCCCACGCTCGCCGAGGACGACCTTGAACGCCATCTAGCGGCACGCATGGCGCGGCAAGAGATCTTCGGCCGGAAGCCGCTCACCACACTGACATTCGTCCAAGAAGAGGTCACACTGAGGCGGCCCATCGGGGGCAAGATGGTGCTGCGGCGTCAGCTCGAACACCTCTTAGAGTTGGGAAGGTTGAGGCACGTCGAGATCCAGGTGATGCCGACGGAGCGTGAGGATCACGCCGGAATGAGCGGCGAGATTCAACTGCTGAAGCTCAGGGATGGATCGACCGTGGGGTACTCGGACGCGCAGCTCACCAGCCGCCTGGTGACGCAGCCAAAAGAGGTGCAGGTCCTCGAACTACGGTATGGAATCATCCGGTCCCAGGCTCTCACTCCACGGGAGTCGCTGACCTTCGTCGAGAAGCTGCGGGGAGAGACATGGCACTGAGGCCTTCTGGCGATTCCGGTTCCGCGCTGGTGTGGATCAAGAGCAGCTACAGCGGCAGCAGCAACAACGACTGCGTCGAGGTTGCCTGGGTCAAGAGCAGCTACAGCGGCAGCGACAACAACGACTGCATCGAAGTCGCCCCCACCCCCCACACCATCCACATCCGCGACTCCAAGAACCCCCACGGCCCGCAGCTCCACCTCCGGCCCGCCGCCTGGGCAGACTTCGTCGCGTACGCCGCCGCCGGGCGCTGACACGCGTCAGAGGGCCTCTGGCGTCTTGCTCCTGGGCCCTCCCGCGTCGCCCGTGTTGAGCGTGCCGGTCGGTTCGAGGAGCAGGATGGCGGTCTCCTCGTCAGCCACCGGGCAGTGTTCGACGCCTCGGGGAACCACGAACAGCTCGCCGGGGCCGAGCACCACATCGCCGTTCCTGAGCTGAATGGTGAGCCGGCCGCTGATGACCAGGAACAGTTCGTCGGTGTCCTCGTGCGTGTGCCAGACGAACTCGCCCTTCAACTTGGCGAGTTTGACCTCGTAGTCGTTGACGTCGGCGATCTTCTTCTGCGACCACAGGTCACTGAACTGCGAGAGCTTGTCGGCGATATTGACGGGCGCGGGAGAGTGAGTCATGCCATGAGACTGCCGTGCTCGGTCGTCGGCGGTCTTGTACGTTCCTGGCATGGCAGACGGCCCGCCCCGTACGAAGGTCAGCGCTTGGCGGCCGCCCGTTGCGGGAATCGCCGAGGTCTTCCACGCGCACTTCACCGAGCACGCGTACCCGTCCCACACCCATGACACCTGGGCCCTGATGATCCTCAATGACGGGGCGGTCGACTTCGCGTGTGACCGCCACCGGCATGGCGTGACCGGGACCGGCACGGTCGTCCTGCTGCCTCCCGGTGTCGCCCATGACGGCAGGACCGTCACCGCGGCAGGATTCCGTAAGCGGGTGCTCTACCTCGACGCGACCGTGCTCCCCGAGGACCTGACCGGCCGGGCGGTGGACGCCCCGGTCTTCGGCGATGCGCTGCTGCGCCATCGCATCCACCAGCTGCATACGTCCCTCGGCCACGCGGGCGACGCGCATGCGGGCGACGACACTCATAGGGACAACGCTCAGGCGGACAACGCTCAGGCGGGCGACGTCTTCGAGGCCGAATCCCGGCTGGCGTTCATCCGGGAGCGGCTGCATTCCCACCTGGACGCGCTGCGGCCGACGCGTACGCCCGGCCGCGAGGCGCACCGGCTGGCCGCCGCCTTGCGGGACCTCCTGGACTCCCGTCTGGCGACCGGCCTGCCCCTGCACGAGGCTGCCGCCGTCCTGCACGCCCACCCCACTCACTTGATCCGCTGCTTCAAGCAGACCTACGGCCTGCCGCCGCACGCCTATCTGACCGGCAAGCGCATCGGGTGGGCCCGTGGGCTGCTGCTCGACGGCAGGCGGCCGGCGGAGGTCGCGGCAACGGTGGGATTCCATGACCAAGCTCATCTGAACCGGCACTTCACGCGCCATGTGGGCACGACGCCGGCGCGCTACGCGGCCATGTGAGGAGGGCCTCCTGCCCCGCCGAGAGGGCGCCAGGTCACCCATCACGTCACGTGACATGGCGCCTCCCCGCCCGCGCAGGATGAGTGGCTCTATCGTGCCGCCGGCTGGTGGAGCCAGGGCGCGCTGGTGGCCCAGAACATGACGTTGGCTCCGAGGGTGTTCGTGCCGAAATCGGTGAACTCTTCCCGGGTGTACGGCTTCTTCGTCGTGGGGTTCTTGTATTCGAAGTCGGGTTCCTGTACAGCCATGGCCACGATGGGGAGCTTGCCGCGGTATTTCTTGAAGAAGGGGTACGAGTTTTCCATCTGTGCCGGGCGGTTCGGCAGGACGTCAGGGCCACCCAAACCGATTCCGTGCGCCTCGGCGAACTCGAAGGTGCGCTTCATATAGTTGCGGCTGTTGTTCCATTCACCCGGCCAGAAATTGACGTACTGAATGAACTGCGTCTTGGTGAAGACCTTCTTGCCGTAGGCCATGTTGGCGAGTTCTGCCTTGAAGTAGGAATCGTGACTGTATCCAGTACGGTCCTTCTTGGTGTCCACTCCGGTAGCGGTTTCCGGAAGGTTCACCCCGGCGAGACGCCCGTCGAATCGCTGTGCCAGCGCCTTCAGCAGATGCTGGAAACGGCCCCGCACCTGCGGGTTCCACTGCGCTGCGACCGCTCCGGCCTCACCGGGGCCAAGGCCGCTTTCGTTCGTTGTCGGAGCCGCGCCTCCCTTGTATTCCGGATCACGCAACAGATAGTCCGGGAGCCTGGTCGGCGGCGCAAAGAACCGGTCCTGGATCTGGATGAACAGCTTCTTGTGGCGGGACTGTAGATAGTTCAGCGCCCGGTCGATCTCCGAGAAATCGTACTGATTCTTCTTCTGCTCAAGCGCCTTCCACGGCACCACCAGCTGCACACCGGCGACATCGGGGCGGTCGATCAGCGGTTTCACCTCTGTATCGAAATCCCCGATGGATGCGTACAAGTAGTTCTTCGCCGCCTTGTTACCGAGCGCCGAGGCAGCAGCAGAAGCCTTGTCGGACTTCGGAGCGGGACCCGCGGCGGCCGTCGCGGCTACGCCCGCCACGGTTATCGTCACGAGCATTCCGACACCGACGGCAATACGTTTGGTCACCATGAACCCACCATGCGGCGCGGTTATTAGAGAGATGTAAGAACGCTACGACCGGCTACCTGGCCGAGCCTGATCCGCCCGGCACGGCCTGAGGCCGTCAGGCGAGGCGCACTTCATGGCGTGTCCTCAGGCCGTCAGGAGAGATGCGCAGCCGGTGCCTTTCGCCGGGCGCGCCCGATCGGGGCGCACTCGGCGTCCGGATCAGGCCGAGATCATCGCCAGCTCCGGGTCTTCCCGGAGTTTGGCCAGGGCGCGGGAGACGGCACTCTTGACCGTGCCGATCGAGACCTCCATGACCTCGGCGGTCTGGGCCTCGCTCAGGTCCTCGTAATACCTGAGGACGACCATGGCCCGCTGGCGGGCGGGCAGGCGCATCACCGCGCGCCACATCGCATCGCGCAGGCCCTGGAGTTCGGCCGGGTCGGGCGCCGGCAGCGGGTCCGGCTCCGGCAGCTCGTCGACGGCGAATTCGTCGACCTTGCGCTTGCGCCACTGGGAGGTGCGGGTGTTGATCAGCGCGCGGCGGACATAGCCGTCCAGCGCGCGGTGGTCCTCGATGCGCTCCCAGGCCACGAAGGTCTTGGCCAGAGCGGTCTGGAGGAGGTCCTCGGCGTCGTTCGGGTTGGCGGACAGCGACCGCGCGGTGCGCAGCAGGACCGGCCCCCGGGCCCGTACATAGGACGAGAACGTCGGGAACACAGCGGCGGTCGAAGCGCTGGTGCACACTGGCGTGGTCATGTGGACCACGCTAGAAGCGAGGGTGGGGCGGGCGGATCGCCCCAAGGTGCCGAAGCACCATCCGCCTCAAGTTGTACGGGTAGGGCTTGCCCGACCTCCTCTGGGGGGACAGGGGAGGTCGTACCCCTAGGGCATTGATCACCGTATCGAGTGCCGCCGTTGCCCGGTGGGGACACACATCACGTGGGACGGGTAACCGTGGGACGAGTACCCCGTGGGGGCGGGTACCCCGCGCTGCGGCGTACGGGCGCGCCCCGCGGTGGTCAGCGGTCCGCGCCGAGGATCAGCCCCGAGGTCGGGACGCCGGTCCCGGCCGTGACCAGGACATGTGCGGGGCTGTCGGCCTGGTTGACGGAGGTGCCGCGGAGCTGGCGGACGGCCTCGGCGATGCCGTTCATGCCGTGCAGATAGGCCTCACCGAGCTGGCCGCCGTGGGTGTTCAGGGGGAGGGTGTCCGCGGCGACGAAGTCCGCGGCCTCGCCGGGGGCGCAGAAGCCGAACTCCTCCAGCTGCATCAGCACGAAGGGCGTGAAGTGGTCGTAGAGGATCGCGACGTCGATATCGGCGGGGGTGAGGGCGGCGGTGCGCCAGAGCTGGCGGGCGACCACGTTCATTTCGGGGAGGCCGGTCAGGCCGTCGCGGTAGAAGCTGGTCATCTGCTCCTGGCCGCGGCCCGCACCCTGTGCCGCGGCCGTGATCAGCGCCGGCGGGTGGGGCAGCCCGCGGGCCCGCTCGGGCGAGGTCACCACGATCGCCTGGGCGCCGTCCGTCTCCTGGCAGCAGTCCAGCAGCCGCAGCGGCTCCACGATCCAGCGGGAGGCGGCGTGGTCGGCGAGGGTGATGGGCTTGTTGTAGAAGTACGCGGCCGGGTTGCGGGCGGCGTGGCGGCGGTCGGTGACCGCGACCGGGCCGAAGGCGTCCGGGGTCAGCCCGTAGGTGTGCAGGTAGCGCTGGGCGGCCATGGCGACCCAGGAGGCGGGGGTGAGCAGGCCGAAGGGGAGGTTCCAGCCGAGCGCCGCGCCCTCGGCGGTGGGCTCCCGCTGCTGTACGCCGGAGCCGAAGCGGCGGCCGGAGCGCTCGTTGAACGCGCGGTAGCAGACGACGACTTCGGCGATGCCGGTGGCGACCGCCAGCGCCGCCTGCTGGACGGTCGCGCAGGCCGCGCCGCCCCCGTAATGGACCCGCGAGAAGAAGGACAGCTCGCCGATGCCGGCCGCCTGGGCGACGGTGATCTCGGGGTTGGTGTCCATGGTGAAGGTGACCAGACCGTCGACGTCCGCGGGGGTCAGCCCGGCGTCGTCCAGGGCGGCGCGTACGGCCTCGACGGCGAGCGTCAGTTCGCTGCGGCCGGAGTCCTTGGAGAACTCGGTCGCGCCGATTCCGGCGATGGCGGCCCGGCCGCCGAGGGAATCGGGGCGGTGGACGCTCATGCCGTGCCCTCCGGGAGGCCTACGGTCACCGTGCCGGTGACGTGGTGGCCGAGGCCGTTCGCTCCGACGACCCGCACCACCGCCGTACCGTCCGTCACCTCGGTGACGGTTCCGCTCAACACCATCGTGTCTCCGGGGTAGTTGGGGGCGCCGAGGCGGATGGCCACCTTGCGCAGGGTGCAGCGCGGCCCGAAGTGGTCGGTGAGGTAGCGGCCGACGAGCCCGTTGGTGGTGAGGATGTTCATGAAGATGTCCGGGGAGCCCTTCTGCTGGGCCGCCTCGGTGTCGTGGTGCACGTCCTGGTAGTCGCGGGAGGCGAGCGCCCCGGCGACGATCAGCGTGCGGGTGATGGGGATGGTGAGCGTCGGCAGCGCGTCACCGGCCTTCATCCGGTCCCCTTCCGGTCGCCTTCCGGTCTGCATTCGGTCTCCTTCCGGCCTCCTTCCGGCCTTCATCCGGTCTCCTTCCGGCCTTCGCGGTCCGTGGGCGAGGTCAGCAACTCCCCCAATTCCTCCAACACTTCGGCTCCCGAGCCCAGGTACCCGGCCAGTTGCCTGCCCCAGAGGAAATGCCGGTGGACGGGGTGGTCCACGTCGGCGCCGATACCGCCGTGCAGATGCTGGCCGGTGTGCACCACGCGGGTGCCCGCCTCGGACGCCCACCAGGCCGCGGTCAGCGCATGCGGCCCGGCGTCCAGGCCCGCGTCCCGGCGCCAGGCCGCCTCGTAGGCGGTGAGGCGGATGGCCTCGGTGTCCATGTAGGCGTCGGCGGCGCGCAGCTGTACGCCCTGGTTCGTGGCGAGCGGGCGGCCGAACTGCTCGCGGGTGGTGGTGTGGGAGACCGCACGGGCCAGGGAGCCGGCGCAGACCCCGGCCTGGAGTCCGGCGAAGGCGGTGCGGGCGAGGGCCAGGACGTCGTCGTAGGCGTGGGCGGTATGTGGTTGTGCGGAGGCGGTCTCCCGGCTCAGGCAAGCGGTCTCCCGGCTCAGGCAGGCGGCGGGGGCGTCGTCCAGGGTGAGCCGGCCCGCCGACCATGGGGCGGTGGTCTCGACCGGGTCCCGCCGTACCCCGGTGTCGTCGGTACGTACGAGCCACAGCGTCCGCGTCGTCCCGTCCGGCACCAGTACATGGGTGGCCTCGCGCAGCCATGGCACCACGGGGACGGTGCCGGTCAGCCGCCCCGTGCCGCCTGTGCCATCCGTGCCATCCGTGCCGCCCGTGGCACCCGTGGCGCGCTCGGCCCGTACACCGCCGCGCCGCGCCGGGAAGGCCCCGGTGGCGACCGCCTCGCCGTCCCGCAGGGCCGGCAGCAGCCGCGCCCGCTGCTCCGGGTCGCCGTGCGCGCCGATCGCCAGCAGGCCGTACACACAGGTCGCCGCGAACGGCACCTGCGCCGTCGTACGCCCCTGCTCCTCCAGCATCAGCACGAGTCCGAGCAGACCCGTCTCCTCCACCGCGCCCGGCAGACCGGCCGCGCACAGCGCCTTCCACAGGGCGGCGTCCGTGCGGCTGCCGCAGGCGGCGAGGCGCTCCGGCGTGGACAGATCGCCGAATATCTGCGCCGCCAGTTCACGGGCCGCCGCCTGCTCCGGGGTGGGCGTGAAGTCCATCTCACCCCTCACCGCCCTCTGCCGCGCGAAAGACCGGCAGCTCCAACTCCTCGTCCACAGGCAGGAATTCGAGCCGTACCGGCATCCCGATCCGCACCTTGTCGTAAGGGACGCCGATGACATTGCTGACGATGCGTACCCCCTCGGCCAGCTCGATGAGCCCGACCGCGTACGGGGTGGGCCCGTCCGGGGCGGGCCCGTCCGGGGCGGGCCCGTCCGGGGCGGGCCCGTCCGGGGTGGGCCCGTCCGGGGCGGGCGCGAGTGCGCCCGCGCGGGGGTGGGGCGCATTTGCCTGGGGGCGGGGCGCAGCCGTGCCGTGCTCGGAGGCCGTGAATGCCGGGAAGGGCGGATGGTGCATCACGACGTAGGAGAAGACCGTTCCCGCACCGCTCGCCTCGACGGTCTCCCACTCAGCCGACCCGCAGGCATTGCACCCGGGCAGCCAGGGGAAGCGCAGCGTCCGGCATCCCGTGCAGCGCTGGATCAGCAGCCGGTGTCCCCGGACGCCCTCCCAGAAGGCGGCGTTGTCGCGGTTGATGACGGGGCGGGGGCGTCGCGCTCGGGGCTGCTCGGGTGCCTGCGATCCCTGGGATGCCTGCGGCTGCTGGGACGCCTGCGGCCGCTCGGCTATCTCGGGGGTCCGTGGCCGCGTGCGGGCGGCCGCCTCGGGCGTACGTACCGCCGGGGCGTACTTGAGGACCCGGAAGCGGTGCGTCCCGGCCGGCTCGCCGTCCGCGCGGATGTCCATCCGCGTCGTGATGAAGTACCCGGTCCCCAGCTTCGTCGTCTTGCGCGCGGACACCGATTCGATCACCGCGTCGAAGGTGATCCGGTCACCGGGCCGCAGCGGCCGCAGATACTCCTGCTCGCAGTCGGTGGCGACGATGGAGGTGTATCCGGCGCTGTCCAGCAGCCCGGACAGCTCGTCGTACGCCCCCGAGCGGTCGGTGTGGCCGCAGAGGCCGCCCATCGTCCAGGCCTGGAGCATGGTCGGCGGGGCGATGGCGTCCGGCCCCTGGTAGGCGGGGTTGGTGTCACCCACGGCCTCGCACCAGTGCCTGATCATCGGCTCGTTGACCGGGTCCTTGCCCACACCGGCGGCCGAGGCCGACCGGCCCTCATAGGCCTTGAGCTGCTCGTCTGTGAGCTGTACGGCGCTCATCGCCGCCCCCTCCGCATCCCCAGCCGCATCGTCGCGACGATCTCCCGCTGGACCTCGCTCACTCCGCCCCCGAAGGTGTTGATCTGCGCCGCACGGTTCATCCGTTCCAGCTCGCCGTCCCCGAAGGCGCCCGGTGAACCGCCCCGTATCAGGGCGGCGTCGCCCACCACCTCCTGGCACATCCGGTAGACCTCGACGGTGCTCTCCGTTCCGGCGAACTTGACCCCGCTGGCATCGCCGGGGCTCAGCGCCCCGGCGCCCACGTCGCCGACCAGCCGCCAGTTCAGCAGCCGGGTGGCGGCCAGCCGGGCGTGCGCCTCGGCGAGCCGGGACCGCACCCATGGGCGGTCGGCGGACCGCTCGCCCGTCTCCGGTTCCGGCGTACGGGCGTGGGCCAGCGCCGTGTCGAAGGCGTCCTCGGCCTGCATACCGATGGCGGCCAATGCCACGCGCTCATGGTTGAGTTGATTGGTGATCAGCTTCCAGCCGGCGTTCTCCTCGCCGACGAGGTTCCCGGCCGGGACGCGTACGCCGTCGTAGTAGGTGGCGGTGGTCGTCAGCCCGCCGACCGTCTCGATCGGCGTCCAGGAGAAGCCGGGTGCGTCGGTGGGCACGAGGATGATCGAGATGCCCTTGTGCTTGGGGGCGTCGGGGTCGGTGCGGCAGGCGAGCCAGACCCAGTCGGCCTGATGTGCGTTGCTGGTGAAGCTCTTGGCACCGTTGATCAGCCAGTGGGTGTCGGGGGCATCGGCGCCGCCGTGGGCGTCGGGGCCGCCGTCCTCGCCCTCGCCGTCGCCCGTTCGTTTCACCGCGCGGGTGCGGAGCGCGGCGAGGTCGGTGCCGGCCTCGGGTTCCGTATAGCCGATCGCGAAGACGAGCTCGCCGCTGAGGATCCGCGGCAGGAAGCAGTCCTTCTGTTGCTGGGTGCCGTACTTCATCAGGGTCGGGCCGACGGTGTTGAGGGTGACCATCGAGACCGGGGCGCCCGCGCGGTACGCCTCGTCGAAGAAGACGAACTGTTCGTCGGGACCGCGGCCCTGCCCTCCGTACGCGGTCGGCCAGCCCAGGCCCAGCATGCCGTCGGCACCGATCCGGCGTAACACCGCACGCTGCGCCGCGGGGTCCGCGACCGGCCCGTCCGGCAGCACCTCACGGAAGTACGTGCGGAGTTCGGTGCGCAACTGCTCCTGGCGCGCGGTCGGGGCGAGGTGCACGTCGGCGGCTCCCCTTCTGGTGGCCGCACGCCCGGCCCGCAGGAAGTCCGGGCATACGAACGGGCGAGCGGGTTTCTGACTGTCCGTCAGAAACCCGCTCGCTGTCAAGGTCGGCGCTGTGAACTCCGGAGAAGCCCCATTCTCTCGGTACCGGACCTGACGTATCACCCTTCGATTCACCCCTCGGTCAGTCGCCGCCTCCCCAGGCGGCGGACCGGCTCACCAGAGGTTGGTGAAGTTGACGGTGGCGTTGGTCTGGTCGATGCGCGTGGGGCCGGAGCCGTTCACGCTCGCGGTGTTGTTCTGGTTGGAGGCGCCGGCGCCATTGGCGACCTGCTGACCGGTGGTCGAGTTACCGAGGTTGCTGCCGCCGACACCGGTCCCCGTCTGGCTCGTGGCCGCCGAACTCGACCCGTTGTTCGCAAGGCCGCCGTTATCGGCCTGCGCCACGCCGGTGAAGAGTGCGGCCGCGAAGGGCAGCGCGGCGGCAACGGCGATGACGCGGGCTGTACGGGTGCTTGCCATGTCTATTCCTCCTACGGAACACGACTTCTGGATCGCTGGAACTCCGCTTGTTCACCGGGCAGTTGGCCGACCACCGCGGTGCTTGCTTCGACGTCGCGCACTCAGGCTTGCCCATCAATCCCCGGCGGACCCGTCGCAACGGGTCGATTCCCTCGCAAGCATGAGGAACCCCGGGTAAACCCCCGCGGCCACACGGCAGCCCCGTCCGCGCACCGCTCGTCGCCGCGACGCCCCGCCGCGGCCCGCCCCCCGCAAGGCCCACGCGCTCCGCGCGCCCCCTCGACAAAACCGGCGCACGGGCCGCTTCGCGCACGCCCCCCCTTCCCTTTTTCGAACAGTCGTACGAAAATAGAGCCATGGCCATGCACCGACGCCATAGACGCCATACCGGAACACCGACCGACGACCGGCCCGATCCATGGCCTGGCCTGCGGACCGAGCCGCGGGCGGAACCGCGGGCCGAGCCGTTTATCGAGGTTCGACCGGATCCGCGGGCCAATCGGCCGACCGCTCCGCCGGCCGGCCCTCGGGCCGAAGCCCGACAGGATCCGCGGGCCGCACCACACCCGGACGCTCGGCCCGAAGCGCGCCCTGGCCCTCACCCCGAAGCTCGCCCTGAGATCCGGCCCGCCCCGCCCCTCGGGCTCCCTTCCGCCCCGCCCGAGGATGCGCACACCGCCGCGCTCGGCCACGCCCTCCTCGCCGCCGCACGCGGCTACCCCGTCATCCCGCTGACCCGCAGCAAGCTTCCGGCCATCCGGTCCCCGCACCGCGGGCACCCCGAGGTCCCGCCCTGCCGCGGCGAGTGCGGCCGGCTCGGGCACGGCGTCCACGAAGCGAGCACCGACCCGCTCACCGTCCGCCGGATGTTCGCCGCCGCCCCGTGGGCCATCGGCTACGGACTCGCCTGCGGACTGTCCCCGCACCACCTCATCGGCATCGACCTCGACACCAAGAACGGCGCCGACGGCCTGACCGCCCTCCGGTTCCTCGCCGAACAGCACGGCTTCCCGATCCCGCCGACGGTCACGGTCCTCACCCCCAGCGGCGGCCGCCACCTCTGGCTCACCGGCCCGTCCTCACCACCCGTACCGAATTCGGTCGGCAGGCTCGCCCCCGGCATCGACATCCGCGGCGCGGGCGGCTATCTCGTGGGCCCCGGCTCGCTCACCGCCCATGGGCGCTACGCCCTCGCACCCGGCTCACCGCAACGCCCTGCCCCCGTACCGAGCGCCCTGCTCACTCTCCTCACGGCCCCGCCCCCGTCCGTCCACCGCGAGTCCCCGGCCGGCGTGCCGCCCCAGCCCGCCGCGGCACTCGTACGGTTCGTCCGCGCCTCCCCGCCCGGCCAGCGCAATGCCCGCCTCTTCTGGGCCGCCTGCCGCGCCTACGACTCCGGTCTCGGCCAGGAACTCACCGCCAGGCTGACGGAAGCGGCCCGCCACACCGGCCTGTCCGCACAGGAGGCCCACGCGACGATCACCTCGGCGGCCCGCCGGCGGCAGGGATAACGGGGAGCGGCAGCCCGTAGGGGCGCCGGGGGCAGAGGTGCCAGGACAGAGGTGTCAGGGGCAGGGGCGCCAGAGGCGGAGGTGAGGGCGGGCGCCAGGAGTCAGCCCCGACGCGCCTCGATCAGGAACCGGGTCGTGTGCGCCACGAACGCGCCCTGCCTACGGATCAGCTCATCCAACTCCCGCAGGCGATCCCGATATTGCTCCACCGTGAACCCGGGGACCATCCACACCACCTTCCGCAGGAAGTAGATGACCGCCCCGATGTCGACGAACTCGGTCCGCAGCGACTCCGCACGCAGATCGACCACCTCAAGACCTGCCGCCTCCGCCGCCCGGCGCGCATCCTCGGGGTGCCGGGAGCGCCGTACGTGCTCGGGCTGCGGCCCCAGAAAGTACTCGACCAGCTCGAACACGCTGGCCGGTCCGACCTGCTGAGAGAAGTACGTGCCCCCGGGCCGCAGCACGCGGGCGATCTCCTCCCACCACACGGTCACCGGATGACGGCTCGTGACCAGGTCGAACGCCGCATCACCGAACGGCAGCGGCGGCTCGTCCGCGTCGGCCACCACGACCGCACCGAGCGGATGCAACAGCGCAGTGGCCTTGGCGACATTCGGCGCCCAGGACTCCGTGGCCACCATCACCGGCGGCAGCTTCGCCGCCCCGGCGAGCACCTCGCCGCCGCCCGTCTGGATGTCCAACGCCGCCGCTGCCCCCGCCAACCGCTCACTCATCGCCCGTTGGTAGCCCCACGAGGGCCGCTCCTCCGTGGCCCGCCCTTCCAGCCACGAGAAATCCCACCCCTCGACCGATACGGCATCGGCCTCGGCCACCAGTTCCTCAAATGATCGCGTCATACCGCCACACTCAATGCGGGAGGACCGCCTGGCCAACGATTTACTCCCCGGCCCCACCGTCGGCCACCGGAACCACCGGAGCTACCGGAGCTACCGGAAATACGAACTCCGGGCGGTCCCACATCACCGCCGGCGGATTCGCCGGCACCGTTCCAACGGGCCGGGCGCCCACGCTGCGGTAGAAACCCTCGGCGGGCGGATGCGACACCACCCGCACCCCGTCGATCCCGGCGCGCCGCGCCTCGCCCCGCATGTGCTCGACCAGCCGGCGCCCGATGCCGTACCCCTGCGCCTGGTCCGACACGAACATCAGGTCCAGCTCGGCCGGCTCGACCATGAGCGAGTAGAACCCCAACACCCGCTCTCCGGGACCCTCATCACCAGGAATCTCCTCCACAGCGACAAAGACCCGATGCGCCTCGATGTAATCCGGCCCCACCCGATACCCCTCGACCATCGAGGCATACCGCCCCTCATAGGCCCGAGAACTCCGCACCAGCCGCGTAAGCCGCCCGGCATCCCGCCCCTCGGCCCGCCGAATCAGCACGACCCCCCGCCGGGCCGCACCCGCCGCCCCCACCCTCCGCGCACCCACGGTGACCACAACCCACTTCCCGCATCACACCCGGAATGAAATCCACATTCCCACCACCCTACCGCGCCACCGAACAACAACTCCGCCACTCAACAATTATTCCGGCCACTGACCAGAACTTCTCACTCCGAAAGAAATAACCGCCCCGAAAAGGAATACCTGCCCTGAAAAGACATCCCACCGCACAACAAATATTTTCGCGGCAGGGATACACCCCATCCGGAATCGGAAATCACGTCATCGGGCCTGAGGTCGGCTCATGAGATCGATCGGCCAAAGGCCCGTGAGGAAGAAACCGGAAGAGATCCATGGGCCGCTGCTTTCCTATCCTCAGGAGAGGAGTACGGGTCGCCACGGCAGCGAGCCGGCTTCAGCCACTCCCCGCCTGGCGCCTCCGCAGTCCTGGCCCTGCCCGGTCACCGACACCTGCCGTTCGGCAGAGATACCGGCGAACTACCGCCCCTCCGCCACGAATCGGGATCGGGGCGCCATGAATGCAAAAAAAAGGGGCGCCCCGCCGAAGCAGAACCCCTCTTCCGACCAGCTACTCATCCGACCTCCGCGGAGGCCGGATGCCACCTGCCGGCCTGCGCTCCGGCCGCGCGGCTGTGTCGGCGGTACGTGAAGCCCCGTGCCCACGGCTCCTGCCTGCGGGCCTCACGGCATCACCGTCTCAGGCCGGCCTAGCCGAGGTTGCCACCCCACACCCAGCCCTCGGTACCGGTTGAGACATAGCCGTACCACCAGCGGCGGCCGTCGTGTCCCGGCTTGCTGCACAGGGTCGAAAACTATTCACTCCCGTGTAGACGACCTCGGAGGAACTGCTGGGGGAGGCGTGCACGGGCGTGGTCCTGGACATGGGGCGAATCACGTCCGGTCTTTACACGTACAGGCGGAGGAGCCGACAGCCGAGGCTGTCGGAGCGGTGACAGCAACGGAAACAAGCGTCAGGGCAGCAGTGACACCCGCAAGCACGGCCGACCGCAGTGACTTCTTCGTCAACCTTCTTTCCTGCGAAGGTATCCGGCGAACCGGACTCTCTCGAACCCCCCGCTCTTTCGGCCGTGATCAGAGCGTTTGAAGAACCAAACACCCGTCAGTAGACCTCTGTGGCACAGCAGTTGCAGCAACCCCCTGAACCCGTACCGAAAAGTCTCCACCAAAAGCCCGCCACCTCTACCAAGTCGGACTGCATCACCGTCGTCTGCATTTGGCCTGCTCGCCGATCACACTCCCGGATCCTGGCCACAGGCTGGCCACCCGCGCTGATCAGCGGTGGGCCCCAGGGGTGCGACGCGAAGAGCGTTCCGGCTACGGGCACGGCTAGCGCACTGAACTGCGACGATCGACCCGGAGAAGTCCAACTGGACGCCACTGGCCCGCACATCGCCCACGACGACGGCCCGGCCCCGCAGTCCTCGGTCCAGCTCTCCCAGAACGAGCGCCACCTGGACGACAACGCCAAGGACCGCGCGCAGGTCAAGGCCGACAAGATCAGCCAGTCCGAAGCCACCGCCAAGGCCCTCAAGGCCGTCCCCGGCACCGCGACCTCCGCCGAACTCGACAACGCGGACCGCAACGGCTCCCTCATCTGGGAGGTCGGCGTCCTCGGCAAGGACCACAAGAACCACGGCGTCACCCTCGACGCGGCCAGCGGCAAGGTCCTGGACCAGCACGTCGACCAGGACGACAACGACGACCACGACGGCGACAACGACTGATCAGACAACAGGCCGCAGCCACCTGCCTGAAGCCTCCCCCCAGAGCCCGAAGGGGCCGCGCGCGCCACTGTCCGGCGCACGCGGCCCCTCCGTCGGTTCCGGACCTCAAAAACGCAGCCGGAGCAGGCCCCGGAATCACCGGAACCCGCTCCGACCTGCATGTTCATCTACCTCGGCGGAGGCTGTGGGATTTGAACCCACGGTGAGGGGTTACCCCACGACAGTTTTCAAGACTGTTCCCTTAGGCCGCTCGGGCAAGCCTCCCCGCGACACCGGTGTGCGGATGTCGCGGGATCAGACTAGCGCGTCACTTGTCGCCTGTGCGCTGGCCCAGGGTGACCTGGGTGGTGTGCTCCTTGCCGGCTCGCTTGTAGGTCAGGGTGACCTCGTCGCCGGGCTTGTGCTGCCAGATCTCGCTGATGAGGGTGGGGCCGCTGTCGACCACCGTGTCGTCGAGCTTGGTGATGGTGTCGCCGGGCTTCAGACCCGCCTTGGCGGCCGGGCCGTTCGGGGTGACCGCTTCGGAGCCGTTGTTGCCGGTCTTGGCGATGGTCGCGCCGTTGCCGGTGTCCCGCATGCCGACCTGGACGCCGATCTGGGGGTAGACGGGCTTACCAGTCTTGATCAGGTCCTGTGCCACCCGCCGCGCCTGGTCGATGGGGATCGCGAAGCCCAGGCCGATGCTGCCGGACTGCTGGGACTCGCCGCCCATTCCGCCGCCGTTGCCGGCCGACTGGATGGCGGAGTTGATGCCGATGACGTTGCCGCCGGCGTCCATCAGCGGGCCGCCGGAGTTGCCGGGGTTTATCGAGGCGTCCGTCTGGAGGGCGCTCATGTACGAGGCGCTCGTGCCGCCGCCGTCGCTGGAGGCCACCGGGCGGTCCTTGGCGCTGATGATGCCGGTGGTGACCGTGCCGGACAGGCCGAAGGGTGCGCCGATGGCGATCGTGGCGTCGCCGACCTGCACATTGGAGGACTTGCCCAGCGGGAGCGGGTTGAGCGGGGCGCCGGAGGCGTTCTTCAGCTTGATCACGGCGACGTCGTAGCCCTGGGCGTTGCCGACGACCTCGGCGTCGTACTTCTTGCCGTTGGAGAACGTCGCGGTGAGCTTGCCGCCGTTGGCCGCGCTGGCAACGACGTGGTTGTTGGTGAGGATGTGGCCCTGCTTGTCGTAGATGAAGCCGGTGCCCGTGCCGCCGTCGCCGGTGGCGCCCTGTGCCTCGATCGTCACGACGCTCGGCAGCGCCTTCTGAGCTATCCCGGCGACGGACGTGGGCTTGCGGTTCAGTGCCCCGGGGTCGCCGGACGCGGAGACCGTCGTGGACGCGCCGTCGTTCTGGCCCGCGGCCCAGAAGCCGATGCCGCCGCCGACACCGCCGGCGACCAGCGCGGCCACCAGGACGGCGGCGATCAGGCCGCCGTTGCGCCGCTTGGGGGCGGGGCCGGCGGTCGTGCCCCAGGGGTCGCCGCCGCCACCGTAGGGAGGCTGCTGGCCCCAGCCGCCGGCACCCGCTCCGGGGCCGGCTGCCGAGTAGGTGGGGAACTGGCTGGTCTGCTCGGTCGTGGGGTCGTCGCCGGGGTGGCCGTAGCCGGGCTGCCGGGGGTGTCCGGCGCCGTAGGCGGGCGGCATGGGGCCCGGCTCGTCGAAGCCGCCGGAGCCCGGGGCGACGGTCGGTGCGAAGTCCGGCGGCGGGGGCGCCGCGGGCCGAGCGCCCGGCGCGGGCGGGGTGCCGGGAGTCTGGGCGCCGGAGGCGGACACGCTGTCCGGCTGCGGCCCGGTCGGCGGCTTGGCCTCCGACGGGACGGCGGCTCCCTCGTTCTCGGTGCTCACAGCTCTCTCCTCAGCTTCACGACTGTCGGCGCCCACGGCCCTGGCAGGAGGGTCTCCTGTCCGTCCCGTGCCTCAGCCATGTCTGAGTGCCGGGGACGGGCCGTTTCTTCCGGCTTGCAGTTCGGCCGGACCCTGGGGGTGCGTCCGGGTGGTGCGGTTCTTACGGGCCGGCGGGCCGTGCGGCCCGCCGGATGGTGCGGTTGTTGCGGTCGGAGGCCCGAGGGCCTCCAGGTCCTGTCGTCCGGTCCGGCGGGCCTGGCGGGCCCTCCGGGTCGTCCAGCTCCTCCGTGCCGGTGGATGCGGAACCCGTACTCCAGGATCAAGGATCCGGGCGGTACGGGCGAGTCCCGGTCCGCCGGTCCGGGCCCGCGGCCCTGACCGCAGGCCCCTTCCCGCGCATCCCGGCTGTCGCGAGTCCCGGTCCGCAGGCCGCTCCGGACACCGCGGGCCGGCCGGTACGGGCGAGTGTCCCTCCACCTTTTCCCACCGCGCGTCAGAGCGCCGTAAGCCGAGGCTGTGACTGTCCCCTCATCCTTTATGCCGGACAAAACCGGCGCACCCCCTGTTCCACACCTCGGGGTACGCGCCCGGCGGCCCGGCAACGGTGGATGGCACGATAACGCGGTGACCTATGCACGCCCCGCCCAGGACTCCGGTCCCGGCCGTCCCGCCATCTCCGTCGTCGCCCACCGCGGTGCCTCGGAGGACGCTCCGGAACACACGCTGGCCGCCTATCGCAGAGCGATCGAGGACGGCGCCGACGCCCTGGAGTGCGATGTCCGGCTGACCGCGGACGGCCATCTCGTCTGCGTCCACGACCGGCGGGTGAACCGCACCTCGAACGGGCGCGGCCCGGTCTCCGCCCTTGAGCTCGCCGACCTGGCCACGCTCGACTTCGGCTCCTGGAAGGGCGACGGGGCAGCGAACGAGGCGCCGGACCGGCAGCACGAGGATCCCGAGCGGACCTCCGTGCTGACGCTGGAGCGGCTGCTGGAGCTGGTCGCCGACGCCGACCGCCGGGTCGAGCTGGCCATCGAGACCAAACACCCCACCCGCTGGGCCGGACAGGTGGAGGAGCGGCTGGTCGAGCTGCTCGACCGGTTCGGACACACCAAACCGGCCACGCGCGCCGACTGGACCCCGCAGGTCCGGGTCATGAGTTTCTCGGCGCGCTCACTGCACCGCGTACGGGCCGCGGCGCCCGGCATCCCCGGCGTCTACCTGATGCAATTCCTCACCCCGCGGCACCGCGACGGCCGGCTCCCGCCCGGTGTCGGCATCGCGGGACCCGGAATGCGGATCCTGCGCGCGCACCCCGAGTACGTCGCCAGGGCGCACCAGGCCGGCCACCGGGTCCACGTCTGGACCGTCAATGACACCGCCGATGTCGAGCTGTGCCAGGAATTGGGCGTGGACGCAGTCATTACAAATCGCCCCAAGCAGGTACGAATGCAACTCGGCCTTGGCTAAAGCTCCTCACAGGGTGTGCACCGGCGCATTCGGGCCGTATTCGCTTATGTCCAATGCGTCACCGCGTGCCGCTTGGCCGGTTTCCGGTCCAGTCCATTGGGGCATTCATCCCGTGGCGTGGGGCAAAGGAGGTCTCGGGGGTGGCGTTGGTGGTGGCACAAGAGGTGCCGACGTCGTCGATCATGGCCGTACCTCATGGCCCAGTGGGTGTGGGCATGGCCAGGCGACGCATGCGAGAAGAACTGTTGGCAAGTGGAGTTCAGGACACCGTCGTCGATGACGCGGTGCTCGTTCTTTCCGAGCTGTTGAGTAATTCGTGTCGCCATGCGCGTCCGATATACGAAAACGGATCACCGGGTTCCGTAACGCCCGACATAAAGGACGCCCCTTCGGCATCCGTCCGGGCTTCCTGGCGTATTGATGCGCAGGGCAGACTGACCGTCGCGGTCACGGACGGCGGCGGTCCGACCCGACCACTTCCGGCCACTCCGTCGGTCACGGCGCGCGGCGGCCGCGGGCTGGCGATCATCCGCTCGCTCGCCAAGGACTGGGGCGTACGGGACGCCGTCGCCGGCGAGGTCACGGTCTGGGCGGTGCTCTCGCTCCAAGGCGCGTTCGCTACGCGCGTGGACCTGATGCCGGATCTGCCGGCCTCGCTCCCCACGGGCGCGGGCCTGAGCACCGGGCGGCCGCTGACCGCAGGCTTCCCGGACTTCGACGATCTGACGTAGCGGCACACCGGGACACGCCGGTGCCCGCCGCACCCAGCGGGGGACACGGCCCGGTACGCAACCGAGCGCGGCCTCGTACGCAATCCTCTAGGCTCGCGCCGAAACGCGTCCGTACGCCCAGGATCGACCAGGAGACACCGTCGCCATGGCCAAGAAGCGCCGTCCCCAGAACCAGGCCGCAGCACCGCAGATCAGGGACGGCGAGGTGCCGGTCGTCGGTGCTCGTGAGCCCTGCCCGTGCGGCTCCGGCCGCCGGTACAAGGCCTGTCACGGGCGACAGGCGGCGCATGCCGCCACCGAGCTCGTGCAGCGCCCCTTCGAGGGCCTGCCCGGTGAGTGCGACTGGGTGGCGATGCGGGAGCTGGTGCCCGCCGCCACCGTCGAGTTGACGCTGAAGAGTGGGCTGCCCGAGGGCGTCCCGTCCGTGACGCTGGCGACCGTGCTGCCGATGGCCTGGCCCGCGCTGCGCCGCGACAACGGTGCGGTGCTGCTCGGCCTCCAGAACGACACCGCCTCCGGCGACCTCAGCCGCGACCTCGCGGACACGCTTCAGCGCGCGCTGGCCACGGAACCCGGCAACCCGGTGGCCGCCGAGCGGCACACCGCCGACGGCCCGCGGCTCCAGGATCTGCTCGACCCCGACGCGGCTTTTGAGCCGACCGTCCACACCGGCTTCGAGTTCTGGGTGGAGAACGCCGAGAACGCCACCGGCGAGGTCGCCGCCTCCCTGGAGCGGGCCAACGCCGCGGCCATCCCGACCGCCCGGATCCCCGGGCTGGAGGGCGCGTACTGGTGCGAGGCCCCGGAGAAGAACCATCTGCGCTGGGTCACCGCGCACCCCGAGGAGCAGCTGCTGGACGCGCTCGCCCGGCTGCACGCCGCGGACGCCACCTCGCTGGGTGAAGGCACCCGTCTGGTGGGCTCGTTCCGCGCCCACGGCCTGGTCGTTCCGGTCTGGGACCTGCCCTCGTCGATGAGCGCCGAGGAGGTCGCCAAGCCTGCCGAGGCCTTCGCCGAGCGGCTGGCCGAGGCACTGGCGACAAACGCCCCGCTGACCCCGGAGGAGCGGCGGGCACGCGGCGGTCTCACCAACCGTCAGGTCACTCTGAGCTGACCGTGCCGCCCTCGGCCATGCGGACCGGACGCCTCCGGGGAACCCCCTGCGTGACGCCTGTCACAACTCCCCGTACCTGCCGGTAAATAGGCGTCCGGAAATCCACGATCGAATTTGCGAACCGCCGATCTCTTGTTACGGTTCTAGAAGCCCGGTCGCTGGTGCATCCCCCGTCGCCAGCGACCGGGCGCTTCCATGTCCGGAACCAGGCATTCCGCTTGGCTCCCGACTCCGGCGCCCGCACCCTCAGTGGTCCGAACCGCCGCCTCCCGCGGACGAGTTGCTGCCGGAGCGCAGCAGCAGCCGCTCCCCCGCCGCATCGGCGATCTCCGCGACCGCGGCGTACGCCAGTCGGCCCCGGTGCACGGTCGGGGCGGTAGGCGTCTCGCACAGGCCCGGCACCCCGCCCGGCGGTACCTCGCAGTTCACCTGGACGGTCCTGCCGTCCGGCCGCAGCAGCGTCAGTACAGCGCGCAGCCGGTCGCCGGTGCGGTTGCGGTAGTACGTACGCCCCCAGGTCAGGCCGTCCTCGGCGAGCACGCAGGTCTGGGCCTCGATCCCCTGGGGAGCGGTGAGTTCGGGGCCGCAGCGGGAGGTGCGGCCGGTGAGGTGCGGCAGGCCGGGGCGGGCGGGGGAGCCGGCCGGCCTTTTGGAGCCGCCGACGGCCCGATTACCCGGCTTGGACACGTTTTCCGACGTGTCTTCCGTTTCCGCCGTAGAGCTGTTTTCGGCCTTGGCTGCCTCCCCGGCCCCCGTTTCCGGAGCGGAGGTGCCGACCGGTCCGGCCATCGCGGCGCCCAGCGGTACGGCGATGGCGAGCAGCGCCGTACCGGCAAGCCCGATCATGCGGAATTTCTGCGCACGCTGCATGGGCCCCACCTGCGATTGAAGATGCCGCTGACGGCGGCTTGACAGTGGGCCGAACCTATCCGCCGGCGAGGGTGCTCCCGGGCACCCGGACACCCGTTTCCCCAAGAGATCGGGGCAGGTCACACCCGTACGGGTGATCCGTCACGGGGTGTTTCATCCGCCCCCGTCACCCGGGTACGCCATGGGCCCGATCGCCCGACCGGGCACCCGACCGCCCGATGCCCATCCACCCGCCCGTCAGACCATCCGTCGCTCACGGAGGACGGAGCGGCCACGGAGGACGGGCCACCCCGGCGCGACGGGCGCCCACGTACGGCGGGCGCCCGCACAGGACGGGGCACCCGCAGCGGGCGCCCCGGACATCCGCGGGCAGCCGCAGGTGTCAGTACGCGAGGCGGCTGCCGCCGTCGGGGGTGCTGGTGCTCGCCATGACCAGCGCGTCCACGATCGTGGCCACCTGCGGCAGCCAGGGCGCGGCAGGGGTGACGGCCGGCGGCCGCTCCCAGCGGACCCGGCCGGAGCCGATCTGGGAGGGCGGGAGCACCACATAACCGCCCTCGCCGTGGAACCGCAGCGAGCTGGGCACCCAGTCCTGGGAGTGCAGCAGCTCGCCCAACTCCGGTAGGCCGTACGGCGATACGAGCAGCGACCAGCGGGTGGGCGTGGCCACCACGGGGCCGAGCCGCACACCGAAGTGGTCCAGGGCCGCCAGGGCGCGGGCTCCGGCGACGGCGGGCAGGCTCACCGCACAGGGCGCGCGGTCGCCGGTGGCCAGCACGACCGGGGCATCGGGGCGGTTCGTCCACCACCAGCGCACCATCCGGGCATCGGTGGTGGCCGCCAGCAGACCGGGGTCGAAGGGGTGCGCGCCGGGCACCACACAGTCGGGGTCGGGACAGCTGCACCGACGGGTGACCCGCTCGCCGAGGCCGAGCCGGGCGCCGGCCGGCTGCCGGCCGGCGGACCTGAGTCCCACACCGGGAAGAACCGGCCACTGCCACTCGGTGGCGTAGTGGAGCGCCGCACCGAGCTGCGCCGACCTTCCGCCGCGCCGGAACAGGAGCTTGCGTCGCCTTCCGAGGATCTCGCGCATGAGCGCTCGTTCCTTTCCGTTAACGCCGAGGGCTTTGTCCATCGCACTACATGGCACTACAGGTCCGGTTCACCATCGTTTCGCGCCGTGCCGCTTCGTGCCGTTGTGGGGCGTGTCCTGCGGCCCGGCCGTGGAACCCGGGGTCGATCGCGCACCGATCACGCCACGTGGATCATCACTGGTCACCGCGTGTACAAGGCAGCGCATCACGCCGAAAGCCGAGCGTGAAACATGGCGAGGGGTGGCGTGCGTATGGCGCTTGCGCTTCCGTGGTGCAGCCCCCGCCGCTTGGGAGTGCGTCGCGGCCGTCGGCGTGTTAGACGCCAGTGCCCGCCGGAGAGTTCCGGTGCGGCGCCAACTGACCCCGCACCTTTCCGAGTACGTACCCGCCACTGTGGTGATGACGCGCTGCTGATCGCCGCCAGTCGACCTTAAATTGACGCTCGGGGGGCTATTTTCAGGCCAATCCACAGACCTCGCTGACACCACAAACCCCATGGGGACAATGCTGGACATCACATCGTTGGTGCGTGTACATGTGGAGGCATTAATAGCGGAGCAGCATGACATGGGGGTTTGCGATGCTATTGAGGAAATTGAGCGGCCACCCGTACCGCACAACATCACTCAACAAAATGTCTCACTCCCTACCAAATAGCGGCCTGACCTGGGGTAATGCCTGGCGCGACGATAGCTGTCGGCCATGACCGCCCCGCACGTGCCGAAAGTGGCTGGAATCGAACCAGCTCTTCCCGCCCCCGCGCACACTGTCGACCCGCGCGTGGCAAAAACCGCCGCGGACCCTGCCGCCGACACCCCGTCAGACGGCTTGTCCGGCCCCCCTGCGGACGCCCCCCGGGGCACCGCACTCGACTCCGCATCGGGCGCCGCCCCCGACGTCTCCGCCGTCGACCAACTCGCTGCCGTGCAGGACCGGCTGGCCGGCTGGATCTCCGACCTCAGCACCCTGCACGACCTGACCGAACAGCTCGTGCGCACCCGTACGCTGAAGGACGCCCTCCACGAGCTGCTGCGCGCCGGCGCCTCCCTGGTCGGGGCGCGCCGCGGTCTGGTCGTCCTCGCACCGTCCGACGGCCTCGGCCCGGAGACCACCGTCGGCCTCGGCCTCGGCCACGCCGAGATCGGCCACATCGAGACCATCCCGCGCCGCGCCCTGTCGTACGCGCGGATACTGGATGGCCTCCCGGAGCGGGACCCCGGCGACGACGCCCGGACCGACCCGCTCGACGACACCCGTCACGGGACGCGCGGCGAGGGCCGTGCCCCCGGCCCCCGCGACGACGCCCCGGCCGGACCCTGCACCGAGATCGCCGAACCGGACATCCCCGGTGAGAAGAACCTCGACCCCCGTCTGCGCGAGGTCGCCGCCCGGCTCGGGTACGCCGCCAGTTACGCGGTCCCGCTCTCCGCCGAACCCCTCGGCAGGACCGGTGCCGCGGTCTGGCTCTACGACGAACCGGCCGAGCCGACCGAACGGCAGCGCCACCTCGTCGGCCTCTACCGCGCGCACGCCGCCGAGCACCTCGCCCGTCTCCTCGAACTCCACCGCAGCCGCCAGGCCCTGCGGACCCTCCATACGGAGCTGCTGCCCCAGCGGCTGCCGCGGATCCCCGGCGTACGCCTCGCGGTGCGGCACAGCACCGGTCCGCGCGGCGGCGGCGACTGGTACGACGCGCTGCCGCTGCCCGACGGCGCACTGGGCCTGGCCGTCGGTTCGGTGACCGGCTCCGGGCCGAGCGCGGTGGCGGCCATGGGGCGGCTGCGGGCATCCCTGCGCGCCTACGCCGTCATGGAGGGCGAGGATCCGGTCGCGGTCCTCTCCGACCTCGAACTGCTGCTCCGGCTGACCGAGCCGGCCCGCAGCGCCACCGCGCTGTTCGCCTTCACCGAGCCGCCGCCCGGCACGGTGATGCCCGGCGGCATCGCCGACCCCTTCCCCCGCAAGCTCGTACTGGCCGGAGCCGGCCACTGCCCGCCGCTGATCCTCGGCGCGCTGCGGACCGAGTTCGTGGAGACCTCGCTGTCCGCGCCGCTGGGCATGCTGGCCTGCTGGGAGGCGCCGAGCGTGGAGATCGAGCCGGCCGGCGGCGAGACCCTGCTGCTCTACAGCGACGGGCTGCTGCACCGCACCGGCGAGCCCATGGACCGTGCCTTCACCCGGCTGCACGCGGCCGCCGCGGGCGTTCCCGCGGCGAGCCGCCATGATCCGGAGGCGGTCGTCGACCACATCGTGCGCACGATGCTGCCGCAGGGCCTGGACGATCCGTCGTCGGAGGAGGACGTGGTGCTGCTCGCGGCGTACTTCGAGGGGTAGGGCCGACAGGAACGGCCCGCGCTCCGGGCCGGCAGGAGAGGCCCTGAGCGCGCCAGGCGTCGCGAGGCGGGCGCGCGGCCGCCCGCCGGGGCGTACACCGGCACCGCGACCGTACGCCCCGTCCGGACCGCTGGGCGCCATGCGTCCTATGGCCGGAATGCCGGAGAGGTCACATCTTTCTGCCCCTGGACCGCTTTCGATCCGCACATACGATGGAAGGCGGTTCAGTCTTAAGAGGAGGCATTGTGACCGACGCGCTCACGCCGGAGACCCCGGACGAGGACGAGCAGCCGATCAAGCAGCGCAAGAACGGCCTTTACCCGGGCGTATCGGATGAGCTCGCGGAGAACATGAAGGGCGGCTGGGCCGACACCGAGCTGCGCGACCTGGAGCCGATCGAGCAGGCCCCGAACGCCGCCCGCCGCCGCGCCGCACTGTCCGCGCGCTTCCCCGGCGAGCGGCTGGTGATCCCGGCGGGCAACCTGAAGACCCGCTCCAACGACACCGAGTACGACTTCCGCGCCTCGACGGAGTACGTCTACCTCACCGGCGACCAGACCGACGACAGCGTCCTGGTCCTGGAGCCCACGAAGGACGGCCACGAGGCGACGGTCCACCGGCTGCCCCGCTCCAACCGCGAGAACGGCGAGTTCTGGCTCGACGGCATGGGCGAGCTGTGGGTCGGCCGGCGTCACAGCCTGGACGAGGCCGAGGCGCTGCTCGGCGTCCCCTGCAAGGACGTACGCGAGCTGGCCGAGGCGCTCAAGGAGGCCACCGGTCCGGTCCGCGTCGTGCGCGGCCATGACGCCGGTATCGAGACCGCGCTCACCGACAAGATCACCGCCGAGCGCGATGAGGAGCTGCGGGTCTACCTCTCCGAAGCGCGCGCGGTGAAGGACGCGTTCGAGATCGGCGAGCTCCAGAAGGCCGTCGACTCGACGGTGCGCGGCTTCGAGGACGTCGTGAAGGTCCTGGACAAGGCCGAGGCCACCAGCGAGCGCTACATCGAGGGCACGTTCTTCCTGCGCGCCCGCGTCGAGGGCAACGACGTCGGCTACGGCTCGATCTGCGCCGCGGGGCCGCACGCCACCACCCTGCACTGGGTCCGCAACAACGGCGCGGTGCGCTCCGGCGATCTGCTCCTCCTGGACGCCGGCGTGGAGACCACCACCCTCTACACCGCCGACGTCACCCGCACCCTGCCCATCAACGGCCGCTACACCGACCTCCAGCGCAAGATCTACGACGCGGTGTACGAGGCGCAGGAGGCGGGCATCGCGGCGGTCAAGCCGGGCGCGGCCTACCGCGACTTCCACGACGCGGCGCAGCGGGTGCTCACCGAGAAGCTGGTCGAGTGGGGTCTGGTCGAGGGCCCCGTCGAGCGGGTGCTGGAGCTGGGGCTCCAGCGCCGCTGGACCCTGCACGGCACCGGCCACATGCTCGGTCTCGACGTGCACGACTGCGCCGCGGCCCGCACCGAGAACTACGTCAACGGCACGCTGGAGCCCGGCATGGTGCTGACCGTCGAGCCCGGTCTGTATTTCCAGGCGGACGATCTGACGGTGCCGGAGGAGTACCGCGGCATCGGCGTCCGGATCGAGGACGACATCGTCGTCACGGACGACGGCAACCGGAACCTGTCGGCCGGGCTGCCGCGGCGGTCGGACGAGGTCGAGGCGTGGATGGCGGGGCTGCTCGGCAAGTAGCCGGGTGGCACATGGCGGACCGTCCGGGGCGCGGCGCCCGCCACGGATGAAACGGATGAAACGGAAGACCGGATGACCGGATGACCGGGCTCTCCGGACTGTCCGGCGAACAGGGCCCGTTGGCGCGCGCCTGCGTCCCCCGGTGGCATCAGCCGCCGGGGGACGTGCCGTTCACGGACGTGCCGTTCACGGGTGTGTCGTCCACCGGTGTGTCGTCCACCGGTGTGCCGTCCGTCCGCACGTACGCGCCGGCCTGGACCGCCGCCCAGACGGCGGTGGCGGCGGACTCGGCGAGGTCCCGGTCGACGGGGCGGCGGGCGATCAGGATCCGGTAGTAGAAGGGCGCGCCGAGCGCCGCCATCACCTTCTCCGGGTCCGTGTCCGCGGGCAGCTCACCACGGTCGACGGCCCGCTGCACCATCCGGCCGGCCAGCGCCAGCCGTTCGCCGAAGAAGGTCCGCAGCACCGTCGCCGCCTGGGAGTCACGGGCCGCGGCCGAGACCACCGCCTCGATCAGGCGGCTCATCCGTGCCTCCCCGTAGAAGGCGGTTATCGAGAGGGCCAGCGCCCGCAGGTCCCCGGGCAGGGTGCCGGAGTCCGGCAGCGGCACATCGGAGCTCAGGTCGGTCAGCAGGTCGCACACCAGGCCCTCGGTGCAGCGCCAGCGACGGTAGAGCGTCGCCACATGAATTCCCGAGCGCTGCGCGACCCTCTCCATGGTCAGCCCGGCGAAGCCGACTTCGCCCAACTCCTCGAAGACGGCGGTCAATACGGCTTGACGGGTGCGGGCGGTCCGCCCACCGGGCCTGGACTCGCCCGGGACATGGTGCGCTGTCGTCACGACGGCTCCGTATTGCAGTGCGGGTTCACGCCAAGTATTGTCCGGGAAAGATTAACGCGAGCAACTTCGCGTTAATCATGGTGCGCGCTGGTCTCGCAGGGACAGGGGACGCCGCGGGGGAGGTTCTCTCACCGCGAGACCGCGTTGCGCGCCCTCCCGCAAAGGGCGATTTTCAGCCAGTTTTCCGACTGCTGAGGTGAGCCCGGATTGACACCTCATACGCGGACATCCCCCGCCTGACGCTGTCGCAGCGGCTCGGCTCTCAGGGTTCACCGAACGTGCGCCGGTACGTTCCGGGCGTGGCGCCGAATGCGGTGCGGAACCGGCGCCGCAGATTGACGGCCGAGGAGAGGCCGACCCGCGTGGCGATGGCGTCCACCGGCAGATCCGTCCGCTCCAGCAGAATCCGGGCCGCGTCGAGGCGCTGTCCGAGCAGCCACCGGCCGGGGCTGGTCCCCAGCTGGTCGGCGAACCGGCGCGCGAGAGTGCGCTCGGATACGCCGGCCCGCGCTGCGAGCTGGTCGACCGTCAGGCGGGCGTCGAGCCGGGACACCGCCCACTCCAGCAGGGGCGCCAGCGAGGCGTCCGCCCGGGTGGACGAGGCGGCGTGGTGTGCGGCGTACTGGAGCTGGCTGCCCTCGCGGTGTGGTGGCAGCACCATGCTCCGGGCGACCTGTGCGGCGTACGCCGCCCCGTGGTCGGCACGCACCAGGTGCAGGCAGAGGTCGATCCCGGCGCCCGTGCCGGCGCGCGCCCACAGGGAAGACCGTCGTCCACATCGATGACGTGGCACCACAGGAAGTCGTCCCCGGGATCGTGCGCCGCAGGCTTCCGGGGACGCCGTACGCCCGGGGATGGCTGATCGACTTCGCCGCGGGGACGGAATGGCCCGAGGTCGATGTGCATGCGGCCGAGGAGCGGTACTTCGTGGTGAGCGGGGAGGTGATCGATGGCGGGGAGCGCCACGGCCCCGGCGCGTACGTGGTCTTCGCACCGGGCAGCCGGCACCGGCCGCGCAGCGAGACGGGTGCGCGGATGCTCGGCATCACGGTACTGAACGAGCGTCACCGGTAGGCGTCCGGCGTGTGGCCAGCCTCGTCGTCTTTCCAGCGAAAGCAGCACGCATCCCTTACCCAAGCCGTTCGACGAAGAAGGGCTCAGGCTTCGGGGTAAAAGCATGGGAACCAGTAGTCCGCATCGGACTCGATCCGATCATGAAGACTTCCAGGTATCCGCTTCCTCATTCGGGCTGATTCGGATGGTGCGGGCGAATGCGTCGATGTCGTCGAGGGACCGGAGGATCCGGCCGGCGTCGGGATCGGCCAGGATGATCAGGACGTCCGCGGCTTCCGTGCCCTTCTCGAAGCGCCAGGCGTAACGGAGGCCGACGTGCACCTCGTTGCTGTCCTCGTCCTGGTCCTGGTAGTAGCGCAGCACCCGCAGGCCGGTTCCCAGGTGCGGGGAGTCGAAGTCATCGACGATGGGGGGTTCGATGGCGTAGCTCGCATCGGCGTGGGTCAGAGCATGCAGTGCCGTTTCCCGGTCTTCGCCCTCCTCGATCTCCACCAGGTCGACATACGCCGGAAGTGGAATCTCCCTCGGGTGCGGGAGATGGAGGAAGACCTCGAAGTCCGGGAAGGCCGCAGGGGCCCTGAGGGCGTACATCAACAGGATGTTGGTCAGCAGGTCGACTTCGCCCGGCTTTGGCTTCTCCGACGCGAAATCCTCCCAGAGGCCTTCGGCGAAGTAGCGTGCCCACGCCTCCGGCGACTGTGCCTCCTCGACGTCCTCAAGACCCGGTTCCGGCCACATGAGCGGGACGCGGATCCAAGGGGCCAGGTGCATCGCGTGCTTGACGTTGAGCCAACTCATTCATAACTCCACTTGAAGGTGCCGACCACCGCGTCGAACAACTCGACCAGCACGCCGGTGAATTCACTGTCGAGGTCGCCGTCACCCGGTGTGGAGAAGTTGATACTGATCCAGCGACCGTGACCGTCCACGACGGGGATCACGTACTCGACCCGGCGGGCCGGCAGGGCGGTCTGCTGTACGGCTTCGGGGGCTGATCGCAGCTTTGCCGGGTCGGGAGCGGATCGGTAGGAGCGGCGGAGGGCGGGCACTCCCGCCACTTCCACCTCGGTCGCCGATCCGTCGGGGCCATCCTCGTTCGCCAGCTGAGCGAGCACTGCCTCCGGCGGCGCCGCACGGTCCTGGCCGATCGGCATCTCGGCAACGATGAAAGAGGCCATGAGGAAGATCCCCCCGCGCGGGTGCACAGGCAGGTAGAGGTCAAGGCCGCCGTTTCTCCTGGCCGCACGGGCCTGCTTCTCTATCTGGCGGCGCATGTCCAGGCGGAAGCGCATCGCATCGTCCCGGGGGATACCCTCCGGGACTTGCCCCATGTGCGAGAAGAGGACCTTCTCGAGTGCTTCCTTTGTGCCCTCACGCAGGGGGATGCGGACCCAGCCGGGTGGCAGGACGAGCTCGTAGCCACGGGGAGCGGTCCCCTCGACGGCTGGGGGCTGCTGCTCGAGATCGGACGCGCTCACGCGGACGCCCGCTTCTTCAGCTGCCGGTCGCCTACCAGGATCGCCAGAGAGGAGAGCACCGAAATCACCGCCAGCCAGCTGTAGCCGATGGCCCCGATGATGTTCCAGAGCGCGTACATGCCGGCAACGATCTTGATCGTTTGAGAGAAATTGGAACCCATGCGCGGGTTACGGATGAGTTCCCGGTTTCTGATAAACAGGAACAGCATCAGCACAGGCGTGATCATCAACGACCACGCCGTGTAATCGTAGGTGAGCCAGTCCATGCCGCCGTACTTGCTGCCGAGGTCCTGGAAGGCGAAGCAAAGGATCGGCACCAATGCGCACGCAGCAAGGAACTTCATGGCCCGGGATTCCTCTGGACTTTTCGCCGGGATTGTTGCCACTGTCTTCCACTCCCTAGAAGGTTCGCTTTAGATTTCGCCATGTCCGGTTGTCGCCGGTAGCGTCTTACTCAGGGGTGGTCACCAGCGGCTCCCCACTTCACGCGTCAAGACATCCTTGGCATTGCCATACTGGTCCGCGTAGGGGCCCTTTTCCCCGAGCTTGTCCCCTACGTCCACCGTGGTGGCAGCCCCGTAGTTCAGCTTGAACTTCACTGCAGCCTTGTCCATCGCGTCGGCCGCCTTCACCACGTCGGGATTCCCCCCGAATTCGGCCCGCATTGCCTTGGCGAACTTGCTCGCGCTGGCGACCTCTCCCTCACCGCTCAGCAGGCGGTCCAGTCGGTTCGTCCCGGGCGTTGTCTCCTTCGACCCGATCTGGCGCAGCGCCCGTTGTGCTCGAATTGCTTTCGCGCCGCGGGCCGAGTCAGCCCCGTGCTTCATGACGTTCTTGTTGAGCAGCTTGCGCAGGTTCGTGTACCGCTCGAACCGTCCGGCCCTGCTCGTGGCCTTGAGCGTGGTATGTGCGGCCTTTACGCCCTTCATCGCGACGCTGCCGACACCCAACGTCGCCAGCGCGAAGACGTCCATGGCCACGTCCGCCCAGTTTCCGTCCCCGGAGAGGGCCAACATCGCGTGCCCGACACCGACGAGCGCCGTGAGACCGATGGTGGCCACCGTGATGAGAGTCGCCAGCCATCCGACCGGCGTGAACATGAGGGCGACGACGCCGATGATCGTTGCTGCCCAACTCAGGACTTCAATAACGTTTTTGATCGTATCCGCGTTCTGCCGCGGTTGAGCCTGCCTGCGCACAGCGCCGGGGGTGAGGGGGATGTCGGCCTGGATCGGCCGATATCCCCCTCACCCCTTTTTTGCTTTCTGCGGCATGGCGCAAGAGGCGTTATGGGCGGCCGGGCCGCCGCCCCGGACCTCACGCGAAATTTCTTCATCTCGGTTGCATCTTTTACGGCGCATTCACGGAGTATTCACACGCGCCGAGCATCGGCGGGCTGGTAATGGCCGGCGGGATCGGAAATGCACCGCCACCGGAGAAGGGAAGGAGCCGGAGGCTCTGCCGCTGTCCTGGTTGAGGCCACTTCTGTCCCCTTCGACGGCAGTCGTCATGGTCCTGGTGAGGGGCGCTGGTATTTCCTGATTCTTGCTCCATGGGCAAGAAGCACGGCCGTAAGAGGTCGCGCGGAAAGGTCCCATCGGGAGGACCGGAAATGTCAGTGGCGGCAGCGGTGAGATGAAGGCGATCGTGCTGTCCCACGGCCCATGTGGGGGCGCCCCGTCGATCGACGGCAGCACACGCGGGCAGACGCCCGAGTCATCGCGACCGACCGGTCACGACGCCATAGGAAGCGCCGCCCCCTCGCGCCACTTGAGGATCTTGTCGAAGCTGACGACCGCGCCGGGGCGGCCCGTCCGGTTGCGGTAGCGGACGTGGTCGGTGAGGGCCTCGATCAGAAAGAGCCCCCGGCCGTCCTCGGCAAAGGCGGGGGCCTGTGCGGGGGTGGGCACGGGGGCCGGCGGGAGGGCGCGGTCCGCGGCGGTGTGGGGTGGGGCGGGGGGTGCGGGACAGTGGCGGAAGCCGGGGCCCGAGTCGGTGACTTCGATACGGCAGGTGTCGCCGTCGATGAAGGCGGTGACGCGGTAGTCCTCGGTGGCGTCGCCGCCGTGCTCCACGGCGTTCGCGCAGGCCTCGGAGAGGGCCACCGCGAGGTCGTAACAGATGTCCGGGTCGACGCCCGCTGTCTCCATCGTGCCCAGCAGCAGACGACGGGCCAGCGGCACGCTCGCAGCCTCACGGCGCAAATGGAGTGACCACCAGATGCTCATCGCTCCAGCCTCCTGGCCGCGGCTCGACATATCGATACCTATTGCCGCGCCGCAAGGTCCGTAAGCATGTCCGGGACGTGATACCGCTCATTCGGCGGATGCGAAGAGCGAGCGCATCGGTGTAGGCGAAGCGCCGCCCATGCGCTGCCGCGCGCCCCGTCTGCTTCCCTGGACACCTCGCGCGGCGCCGACTCGGCGCCGACCTGGCGTAGGCGGCACGCAGGGGCAGTGGGATGATGGCGCGGCCATGACTCCACCGCCCGCCTCCACAGCGCGCGCAGCCGCCGATCTTCGGCTGTTGAGGGCCGCGGTCTTCACCGCGGTCTGTGTTGCGCTGTCCGCGGGCGGGCACATCGCCGCGTCGTGCGCCGCCGTCCCCGTGTGGACGCTGGGCGTCGCGGCGGCCGCGGTGTTCGCGGTCGCGGCTCCGGTGGCGGGGCGGGAACGCTCGCTGTCGGAGATCGCCACGGGTCTCGCCGTGGGGCAGCTCGCCCTGCACGCGCTGTTCACCTGGGGCCAGCTTCCGATGTCCGCCATGGCGGGAGGCGGTGGCAGCGGCACCGGCAGGCTGTCGGACCGGGCGGCGATCGCCCTCGCCCGGCATGTGACCTGCGGGCTCGGCAACGGGCCCGCGGACGGCGCGGAGGCGCGCCGGATTCTCGGTTCGGGCGGCTTCCACCTGGCCTCCGGTGCCGGGATGACCGCACCGGCCGGGACCGGAACGGCCGGTGGCACAGCCGCCGCCGACCCCGCGACGGCACATGCACTGCTGCCGTCGCTGCCCATGCTGCTGGGACATCTGCTGGCCGCGCTCGCCGTCGGCTGGCTGCTGCGGCGGGGCGAGGCGGCCCTGTGGCGGCTGGTCCGGCTGTCGGCTCCGGCGGCGTACGAGATGGCGGTACAGGCACTGGTCGGTGCGGTGCGCGAGGCGCTCGTCCTCATCCGTGCCCTGCTCACGGGCCTGGAAGCAGCGCACGATGATGCGCTGCGCGCCCCCGTTTCGTACGGGGATGACAAACCCGGCCCGAAGAACCTCGCACTCCACCACAGTGTCGTGAGGCGTGGGCCACCCACCCTCGCCCTCGCGGCCTGACGACGCGAAGCACGCTCCCACAGGACGGGTACGGGCTCACGCGCCGTTGCCGCATGCGCGCCACCTGCACCGTCACCAGCACCTCTCTCCTTCCTGTGGAGTGTTTTCCGATGCCGAAGAATTCGAAGATGGCGAAGATGTCGCAGCAGCAGTCGGACGGGTCGTCCGCGCGCCGGCTCGCGCGGCGGCTGCCGCTCGTGGGCGCCGCCGCGGCCGGCAGTGTGCTGCTGCTCGCCGGCCCGGCCTTCGCGCACGTCAGCGTGCAGCCTGCGGGCCCGGCCGCCAAGGGCGGCTATGCGACCGTCAACTTCAAGGTGCCCAACGAGAAGGACGACGCCTCGACGGTGAAGCTCGAGGTCACGCTGCCCACCGACCACCCGCTGGCGTCCGTGATGCCGCAGCCGGTGCCCGGCTGGAAGGTGAACGTCACCAAGGCCAAGCTCGCCAAGCCGCTCGAGATGCACGGCGAGAAGATCACCGAGGCGCCCTCGAAGATCACCTGGACCGCCGAGGACAAGGGCGTGGAGCCCGGCCAGTTCCAGCAGTTCCCGGTCTCCGTCGGGCAGCTGCCCGAGGACGCCGACGAGGTCGTCTTCAAGGCGCTCCAGACGTACGACAACAAGGACGTCGTGCGCTGGATCGAGCCGACGAAGGAGGGCGCCCCGGAGCCGGAGAACCCGGCGCCGGTCCTCAAGCTCAGCGCGGCCGAGGAGGACGGCCACGGCGCCGCCGGAGCGGCCGACAAGGCCGGCGCCACGGCCGGCATGAAGAACACGGCCGCCGCGGCGGCCGCGTCCGGCAGTGACACCACGGCGCGCGTCCTGGGCGCCATCGGCATCGTCGTCGGCATCATCGGGGTCGGCTTCGGCGTGTTCGCCGGCCGGCGCCGCAGCGCCTGATCACCGGCCGGGCCGGCACCTGACCTGCGTCGGCCCGCCCACCCCTTCCCGTACCTACGGGAACCAAAGACACGGGATTTATCTGCAATGCACAGAAGGACCCTGCTCGCGTCCGCCCTCGCGGCGGCCGCGGCCCTCAGCCTGACCGCCTGCAACAGCGACGACAGCAAGCCCGCCGCCGACGTCTCCGGCGGCACCGCGGCCAAGCCGATCGTCACGCTCGACAGCCCGATGGAGAAGCCGGACCTCGTCCTGACCGACACCAGCGGCAAGAAGTACGACCTGCTGGAGAAGACCAAGGGCCATCCGACGCTGGTCTACTTCGGCTACACCAACTGCCCGGACGTCTGCCCGCTGACGATGGCCAACATCGCGGTCGCGGTGAAGCAGCTGCCGCCGGCCGAACGGAAGGATCTGCGGGTCGTCTTCGTCACCTCCGACCCGGAGCGTGACACCCCGGCCGCGCTCAAGAAGTGGCTCGGCGGCATCGACAAGGACTTCGTCGGTCTGACCGGCAAGTTCGACACCATCCAGGCCGGCGCGCGCAGCGTGAACATCGGGATCGAGAAGCCGGTCAAGAAGAAGAACGGCGATGTCGTCTCCACCCACGGCGCGCAGGTTCTGCTGAGCTCACCCAAGGACGACAAGGTCCACTGGATGGGCATGCAGGAGGCGACCTCCGACAACTACACCAAGGCACTTCCGAAGATCGTCAAGGGGCAGAACCCGTGAACCGCCGCACCACCCTCGCCGCCGCCCTCACCCTCGCCGCCGGTCTCACGCTGGCGGGCTGCGGCGGCGACAGCGCCCCACAGCTCAAGGTCGCCGACCCGTACATGCCGCAGCCGGTCGACCAGAACATGGCCGGCGCGTACTTCACCGTCAAGAACAGCGGCGGCACCGCCGACAAGCTCACCTCGGTCACCAGCGACCTGTCGAAGGACATCACGATCCACAAGACGGTCGGCACCAAGATGGAGCAGGTCAACTCGCTGGCGATACCCGCGGGCGGTGAGCTCCGGCTCAGCCGTGGCGGCAACCATCTGATGTTCATGGGCCTGAAGAAGAAGCCGGCCGAGGGCGACAAGGTCACCGTCGAGCTGCACTTCGCCACCGCCGATCCGATCAAGGTGACGGTCCCGGTCAAGGCCGTCACCTACGCCCCGAAGAAGTAGCAGAGGACCGAAGAACCGCACAGGCCGTACAGACAAACGGGAGTAAGGGGAGCGATCACTATGGTCACCACCGGGCTCGGGCCGCGACGGTCCGCCGCGCTGCGCCTGCTGGTCGTCGCGGTGGCGCTGGCCGGCACGCTGATCGGCGCGCTCGGCGGCGCCGCTCCGGCCTCGGCGCATGCCGCGCTGACCGGCAGCACGCCCGCGCAGGGCTCGGTGGTGGACCAGGCCCCCGAGCAGGTGACGCTCACCTTCTCCGAGGGCGTCGCGATGGGCGACAACTCGATCCGGGTGCTGGATCCGCAGGGCAAACGGGTGGACCGGGGCAAGCTGCGCAACCTGTGCAGCGACAGCATCGTCAAATACGGTGCGGGGCTGCCGCCGGGGCTCCGCGACGGTACGTACACCGTCACCTGGCAGGCGGTCTCCGCCGACAGCCACCCCGTGGCCGGCGCCTTCACCTTCTCGGTCGGCGCACCCTCCAAGACGGCCGCCCCGGTGCCCGAGCAGAAGGTCGGCGGCGGTCTGGTCGGCGCGCTCTACGGCATCGCCCGCTACCTCGCCTACGCCGGGTTCGTGCTGCTCGTCGGCGGCGCCGCCTTCGTGCTGGCCTGCCAGCCGGCCGCGGCCCTCGTACGGTCCGTGCAGCGACTGGTCGTGCAGGGCTGGGCGTTGCTGGCCGGCACCACCGTCGCGATGCTCCTGCTGCGCACCCCGTACACCGGGTCCGGCGACCTCGCCGACGCCTTCGACCTCGGCGGACTCCAGCAGGTACTGATCACCAAACCGGGCGCGGCGCTGGTCTCCCGGCTGCTGCTGCTCGCCGCGGCGGCGCTGTTCGTGGCGGTGCTCTTCGGGACGTATGCGCGGCTCCAGGAGCCGGCGGAGGAGTCGGCAGAGTACGGCGGGCCGGGCGAGGCGGGTGAGGCGGCCGCGGACGGTGCGGAGAAGGCCGCGGAGGGCGCCGGACAACAGGCCGTGAACGCCGCCGAGCAGGCCAGGCAGCGCAAGGACCTCACCTTCGGGCTGGGCATCGGCGGCGTGATCGTCGGCGCCGGGCTCGCGGCGACCTGGGCATTGGCCGAACACGCCTCGACCGGTCTCCAGCCGGCCGTCGCGATGCCGGTCGATGTGCTGCATCTGCTCGCGGTCGCCACCTGGCTGGGCGGGCTGGCGGCGCTGGTCGTGTCCCTGTACTGGGGGCCGGCCGTCGAGCGGACCGCCGTACGCCGCTTCTCGCGGATCGCGTTCGGCTCCGTGGTGGTGCTGGTGGCCACCGGCGTCTACCAGTCCTGGCGGCAGGTCGGCTCCTGGCGCGCGCTGACCGACACCACGTACGGGTGGCTGCTGCTGCTCAAGGCGGCTCTGGTCGTGGTGCTCGTCGGGATCGCCTGGGTGTCGCGGCGGTGGACGGGACGGCTGGCGGAGGTCCGGACGGCGCAGGTCGAGGCATCCGCGGTCCAGGCGGCGGATGCCCTGCCCACAGAGGCCCAGGCTGCGGAGACCGGGACCCAGGCCGCGGAGGCTCGGGCGGCGGAGGCTGACGGAGCCGCCGAGAAGGGCAGGAAGACCGAGAAGGCGACCGTCGGCGTCTCGGCCGCTGCCCGCGCCGGGAACGGGGTCCACACCGATAGCGGGGCCCCCACCGATAGCGGGGCCCCCACCGGTGACAGCGCCCCCACCGGTGCCAGTGCCCCAGCCAGTGACAAGACCCCCGCCGGAGACACCACCACTGACGGAGAGACCGCCGGCGACGAAGCCCCCGACCCCGCCCGCGCCGCCCAACTCGCCCGTCAGCAGGCGGCATTGCGGACCGCCCGTACCAAGCGGGAACGCGATGCCGATCCGGAGCGGCTGGGGCTGCGCCGTTCCGTGCTGGCCGAGGCGGCGGTCGCCGTCGTGGTGCTCGTGGTGACCACGGTGCTGACCGCCACCGAGCCGGCCCGTACCGAAGAGGCGGTCAAGGCCACCGCGGGCGGGCAGTCCACCACGAGCAACCAGCCGCAGGTGCTGAGCATCCCGTTCGACACCGGCGGCCCGCACGGCAAGGGCACCGCCCGCCTCGACCTCGACCCCGGACGCAGTGGCAGCGCCAACGCGCTGCGGCTGCGGATCTCGGATCCGTCGGGCAAGGCCGTCGACGTCCCCGAGGTGAAGGTCTCCTTCACCCAGAAGGCCAAGAAGATCGGGCCGCTGCCGGTCGTCCCGAAGCACGCAGGCAAGGGTCACTGGCGCGCGAACGGGGTCCAGCTGCCGGTCCCCGGGCAGTGGCGGCTGTCGCTGCTCGTACGGACCTCCGACATCGACCAGGTGACCGAGACCAAGAACGTGAAGATCGGCTGATGAGCAAGCAGACGTCCAGCAAGAAGGCGCCCGGGAAGAAGGCCCCGGGCGCGCAGTCCGCCGCGCCGGACAGAAAAGCAACCGTGCCCGCTCCGGCCGCGGCCCCGGCACCCGAGACCGACGGCGTCCCCTCCCTGGAGTTCTCCCGACGCCGGCTGCTCGGTACCGTCGGCGCGGTGGGCGCGGCCGGGCTGGTCGTCGGCGGGGCCGGTGGCGCCATCGGGGCCTCTGCCGGGCAGTCGTCCGCGCAGGACGCCGCCGCCAAGGCCATGACCACCATCGGCTCGACCGAGGTTCCGTTCCGGGCGGCGCGCGCCGGGCATCAGGCGGGGATCACCACCCCGTTGCAGGCCACCGGGCATCTGGTGGCCTTCGACCTGGCACCGGGCGCGGACCGCAAGGCCGCGGCCGCGCTGCTGCGCCGCTGGTCGCGGACGGCCGAGGAGCTGATGGCCGGGCACACCCCGGACGCCGACACGGGGGTCGCGCTCGACGCGGGTCCGTCCTCGCTGACCGTCACCTTCGGCTTCGGCGCCAGCTTCTTCGGCCGTACGGGCCTGACGAAGCGGCGCCCCGTAGCGCTCGACCCGCTGCCCGACTTCTCCGCCGACGCGCTGGACCCCAAGCGCAGCAACGGCGATCTGTGGATACAGATCGGCGCCGACGATGCGCTGGTCGCCTTCCATGCGCTGCGCGCGCTCCAGAAGGAAGCGGCCGGCACGGCGCGGCTGCGCTGGCAGATGAACGGCTTCCACCGCACACCGGGCGCCACCGCGCGCCCGATGACCGCCCGCAACCTGATGGGCCAGATCGACGGCACCAACAACCCCAAGCCGTCGGACCAGGACTTCGACGAGCGGATCTTCGTGGGGCGGGACGCCGACCAGGACTGGATGCACGGCGGCTCGTACGCCGTCGTCCGCCGGATCCGGATGCTGCTGGACGACTGGGAGAAGCGTTCACTGCACGAACAGGAGAAGGTCATCGGGCGCCGCAAGGACAACGGGGCGCCGCTGACCGGAGGTTCCGAGACCACCCCGATGCGGCTGGACGCGAGCGGCCCCGACGGTCTGCCGGTCATCCCGGCCAATGCCCATGCGCGGATCGCGGCGCCGGAGTCCAACCAGGGCGCGGCGATGCTGCGCCGCCCGTTCTCCTTCCACGACGGGTTCCGGGAGGACGGTGCCCCGGACGCCGGACTGCTCTTCATCTGCTGGCAGGCCGACCCGCTGCGCGCCTTCACCCAGGTCCAGCGGAAGCTGGACCGCGGGGACGCGCTGTCGCGGTTCCTGCGGCACGAGGCGAGCGGGCTGTACGCGGTGCCCCCGGCCGCCGAACCGGGCGACTACGTGGGCCGCCCGCTGCTGGAGGGCTGAGAAACCGCCGCCCGGGAGGCGGCCCCGGGAACCGGCCCTGTGATGAGCGGCCGCGGAGAGCCGGCCTTCCGGCAGACGACGCCCGGGGCCGGCCCTCCGCTGAGCAGCTCGGACCGGCCCTCCAGGGAAGTCCCGCCCGGCCTCCGGAGGGCTGGGTATCGTGGCGGGACAGGGAGAAGACCGGCGGGGTGCCCCCGCAGCTACGCGAGGGAGTCCGTTTCCATGTCGGCCAGCCGCTATACCTATCTCGGCCCCGAGGGCACGTTCACGGAGGCCGCGCTGCGCACCCTTCCGGAGGCGGCGACCCGTGAGCTGATGCCGATGGTGTCGGTGCCCGCCGCCCTGGACGCGGTGCGCGCCGGTGAGGCCGCCGCGGCACTGGTGCCGATCGAGAACTCCGTCGAGGGCGGGGTGACCACCACCCTCGACGAACTGGCCTCCGGCGAGCCGCTGATGATCTACCGCGAGGTGCTGCTGCCCATCGCCTTCGCGCTGCTCGTCCGCCCCGGTACGGTCCTCAGCGGGGTGAAGACGGTGACCGGGCACCCGGTCGCCCAGCCGCAGGTGCGCAAGTGGCTGGCGGCCCAACTCCCGGAGGCCCTATGGGAGTCCGCGGCCTCGAACGCCGACGGGGCGCGGCTGGTGCAGGAGGGCCGCTACGACGGCGCGTTCGCGGGCGCGTTCGCGGCGGCGACGTACGGCCTGGAGCCGCTGGTCACCGATATCCACGACGCGCAGAACGCGGCCACCCGCTTCGTGCTGGTGGGCCGCCCGGCCCGGCCCGTGGCGCCCACCGGCGCCGACAAGACCTCGGTCGTGCTGTGGCTGGCCGAGGACCACCCCGGCGCCCTGCTCGAACTGCTTCAGGAGTACGCGGTGCGCGGGGTGAACATGATGCGGATCGAGTCCCGGCCGACCGGCGAGGGCATCGGCCGCTACTGCTTCTCGGTGGACTGCGAAGGGCATGTCACCGACCGCCGGGTCAGCGAGGTGCTGATGGGCCTCAAGCGGGTCTGCCGCGAGGTGCGGTTCCTCGGTTCGTATCCGCGGGCGGACGCGGTGCCGCCGACCGTGCGGCGGGAGATGACGGACACCGCGTTCAGCGAGGCGTCGGACTGGCTGTCGCGCTGTCTGGACGGGCGGGGCTGAGGCGGATCCGGGTGCTCCTCGGCGGAGCCGACGGGCGCTGCGGAACGGCACGACCTGCGGCTTTGGACGGCCTGTGGGTTATCCACAAAGTTATCCACAGGCTCAGTTCTCGACCTGTGGGTAAGTCGACACGAGAGTCGGACAGAGTCGACATATCGCCCTACTGACCGCACACCATTCCACAGCACCCCACCTCGGACATCGTCAGCACAATTCACGTGATCAATCCTTTAGGGCGAGGTAATCCCACACGAAAGAGTGCGTGAACGGGGTTTGGGCAGGGAATCCATAGCCGAGCATTTCGGGAGCGGAATGATCAGCTCCGACTTCCACAGATCTCACACACAGCCTGTGGATAAGAATCCCGAAACCCCGCCTCCCTGTGGACAACCAGGGGCCCCCAGGGGATAACCACGGCCTGCAACCCCCTCCGAGGCCCGCCCAACTCCCCTTGTCCACACCATGGATCACCCGGCACGGAGAGCGCGAAAAGCCCCATCGCGGACACTGCGAAGATCTCGTGACGGACACCGCGAAGCCCCCCGCGGGCCGCCGCAAAGGCCCCCGGCCGGCCGCGGCAAAGTCCGCCGCCGGACCACCCCACCCCCCGGAATCCGGAGGAATTCCCCACCCGTTTTTCACCCCTCTCCCCTCTCCCACCTCAAGGGAATAAATAACCCCAAAACGGGCAAAATGACATGCCGGGGAATATCGCGTCGAGGGGTGGGGCGCGGCCCGGTAGCCTGGTGGGGTGATTGACCTTCGCCTGCTCCGTGAGGACCCCGACCGTGTGCGCGCTTCCCAGCGCGCCCGTGGAGAGGACGTCGCACTCGTCGACGCGCTTCTCTCCGCCGACGAGCGGCGCAGGTCGTCCAGCGTCCGCTTCGACGAGCTGCGTGCCGAACAGAAGGCGCTCGGCAAGCTCATCCCCAAGGCCGCCGGCGACGAAAAGGCCGTGCTGCTGAAGAAGGCCGGTGAGCTGTCCGCCGCCGTCAAGGCCGCCGACGCCGCACAGGACCAGGCCAAGGAGGAGACGCAGCAGCTGCTGCGCCAGCTCGGCAACCTCGTCCACCCCGACGTGCCCGTGGGCGGCGAGGAGGACTTCTCCGTCCTGGAGACGCACGGCACGATCCGTGACTTCGCCGCCGAGGGCTTCGAGCCCAAGGACCACCTGGAGCTCGGCGAGCTGCTCGGCGCCATCGACGTCGAGCGCGGCGCCAAGGTGTCCGGCTCCCGCTTCTACTACCTCACGGGCGTCGGCGCGCTGCTGGAGCTCGCGCTGGTCAACGCCGCCATCGCGCAGGCCACCGCGGCCGGTTTCACGCCGATGCTGACCCCCGCCCTGGTGCGCCCGCGCGCCATGGAGGGCACGGGCTTCCTCGGCCAGGCCGCGGAGAACGTCTACCACCTGGAGAAGGACGACTACTACCTGGTCGGCACCTCCGAGGTCCCGCTCGCCGCGTACCACATGGACGAGATCCTGGACGGCGCCAAGCTGCCGCTGCGCTACGCCGGTTTCTCGCCGTGCTTCCGCCGCGAGGCCGGCACCTACGGCAAGGACACCCGCGGCATCTTCCGGGTCCACCAGTTCGACAAGGTGGAGATGTTCTCCTACGTCGCGCCTCAGGACGCCCAGGCCGAGCACCAGCGGCTGCTGGACTGGGAGAAGCAGTGGCTGACCGGCCTGGAGCTGCCGTTCCAGGTCATCGATGTCGCCACCGGTGACCTCGGCGCCTCGGCCTCCCGCAAGTTCGACTGCGAGGCCTGGATCCCCACCCAGGGCAAGTACCGCGAGCTGACCTCGGCCTCGAACTGCGACGAGTTCCAGGCGCGGCGGCTCTCCGTCCGGATGCGCGAGACCGTCGACGGCAAGCAGAAGGTCTCGCCCCTGGCGACCCTGAACGGCACGCTCTGCGCCGTACCGCGCACGATCGTGGCGATCTTCGAGAACCACCAGCAGGCGGACGGCTCCGTGCGCGTCCCCGAGGTGCTCCGCCCCTACCTGGGCGGCCGGGAGATCCTGGAGCCCGTCGCCAAGTGAGCTCATCCGCTCCGCAGCCCTACAAGCTCATCGCGACGGATCTCGACGGGACGCTGCTGCGCCACGACGAGACCGTCTCCGAGCGCACCCGCCAGGCGCTCGCCGCGGCCACCGCGGCGGGTGCGGCGCATATCGTCGTCACCGGCCGGGCCGTGCCCTGGACCCGGCACATCCTCGACGCCCTGGACTACAAGGGCCTTGCGGTGTGCGGGCAGGGCGGTCAGGTCTACCACGCCGGCGAGCACCGGCTGCTGACATCGGTGACGCTGGACCGCCAGCTGGCCGGTCTCGCGCTGGCCAAGATCGAGGCGGAGGTCGGTCCGCTGCATCTGGCGGCGAGCCGGGACGGCCTGGAGGGCGAGGTGCTGGTCGGCCCCGGCTACCGCGTCCAGGAAGGCCCGCTCCCGAACGTCATGCTGGACGACCCCGGCGAGCTGTGGGCGGCCCCGCTCAACAAGGTCTACATCCAGCATCCGACCCTGGACGACGATGCGCTGGCGCTGGCCGCGCGTCAGGTCGCCGGGGACCTGGTGGGCGTGACGGTGGCCGGCGAGGGCATCGTCGAGCTGCTGCCGCTGGGGCTGTCGAAGGCCACCGGACTGTCCCTGGCCGCGCGCCGGCTGGGTGTGACCGCCAAGGAGACGCTGGCCTTCGGCGATATGCCCAACGACATCCCGATGTTCGCCTGGTCCGCCCGCGGAGTGGCGATGTCCAACGCCCATGACGAGCTGAAGGCCGTCGCGGACGAGCTCACCGCCTCCAACGAAGAGGACGGTATCGCGGTGGTGCTGGAGCGGCTCTACCTCTCCTGACGGCCCTCCGGATCCGGCTTCGGCTTCGGCTCCTGCTTCGGGGGTGGTTCCGCGGCCGGATCCCGGAGTGGTTCCGGGTCCGGCTCCGCGGGCCGTTCGCCGTACTCCTGCTCCGCCGACGCCCCCTCGGCCGCCGCCGGGGTCAGCGGCCAGGCCGCAAAGCCCATGACCAGCGCGATGGCATGGCCGAAGTCGGTGAACGAGGCCCCGGTCAGCAGCGGAACGGCGAAGAAGATCAGTACCGCGGCGAGATAGCCGTAGCGCCAGGGCGGCCGCAGCCGGTACGTCAGCACACCGGCGGCCGCCGCCAGCCCGTACGAGACACCGATGTCGACGACATGGGTCATCGAACGCGGCAGCCGATGGCCCTCGATGGCCAGCAGGACGAGTTCCTGGCTGGCGAGGGTGGCGGCGATATGCGCACCGCCGACGGTCAGCAGCCAGCGCACGCTGCCCGTCCAGCGCTCCACGTTGGCATGCACCAGCTCGAACATCACCACGTAGAGCAGGAACGACGAGGGGCGTTCGATCCAGAAGCCGCTGATCAGCAGCGACGGCAGCGGATGCTCGTTCAGCTCGTGGATGTTGCTGCTGGTGCGGTGGACGAGGAACTGCCCCAGCCCCTCGGACGCGGAGGCGATGACCAGGCTGGTGATGCCGATGACCAGCAGCCAGATATGGGTGCCCGGGCTGCTGCGTACCCAGTCCTCCACCCAGGTCAGCGGGTTGCCGGGGAACGGCCGCCGGCCGCCGCGGGGCGGCTCCGCCAGCGGCCTCACCGGCGGCGTCCGGAGGCGGCGGGGGAGAGGGTCACCAGGGGGCCCGCCCCCTTGATGTGGCGGATGCGGGGCGCGCTCTCCATCGCCCGTACGCCGGGCAGCGCCGCGACCCGGGTCGTCAGGTACGTGTAGAGCGCGCCGACGTCCCGGCACAGCACGGACGCGAAGAGGTTGTTCGGGCCGGTGGTGGCGCAGGCGAAGGCGACCTCGGGGTGGCCGGCCAACGCCTCGCCGGTGGCGGCGAGTTCGGCGGGCGCGACGGACAGCCAGAGGGCGACCATCACGCCGTGGCCGAACTGCCGCAGGTCGTAATCGACGTCGTAGTAGAGGACCCCGTCCGCGCGCAGCTCCGCGAGCCGGCGGCGGACGGTGGTGGGCGACCAGCCGGTGACGGCGGCGAGTTCGCCCAGTGGCGTACGGCCGTCCTGGGCGAGCGCGTCCAAGAGCCGGCGGTCGGCGTCGGTGAGCGTCGCCGGGGCGGCGGGCGGGTTTGGCGGGGGCGGGCTCAGTTCGGCGATCTGGGTGTCGGTGAGCGCGCCGGACTTGCTGATCAGGCCCTGCGGGCCGCCGAAGAACTCGTGCAGCAGGCAGTGCGCGGTGACGCCGACGACGCTCGGGGTGCGCGGCAGCTTCTGAAGCAGCAGCGCATCGCTGTGGTCGCTGCTCGCCGCGCGGCAGACCGCGGCGATCTCGGTGCCGCCGGACATCAGACTCACCCAGGAGGTGTCCGAGCGGCGGGCCAGCGCCTCGGCGACGGAGACGGCAGCGTCCGGCGTGCACTGGACCCGCACCATCCATTCGATTTCGCCCAGCGCCCGAGCATCGGCCAGCCCCAGCACCTTGAGCGCACCGGTGGTGCGATGCCGGGTGTAGCGCCGGGCGACGGTCTGGTCGGAGACGCCGAGCACGGCGGCGATCCGGCTGAACGGCGCCCGGCCGTCCAGTTGCAGCGCATGCACCAGTTGGCGGTCGAGGGCGTCGAAGCCGGTGGTGGGGACGGTGGAGGTGGTGGGACCGGTGGAGTTGGTGGAGCTGGTGGGGCCGCCGAGGGGCCGGTCGGTGGTGGGTCTCCCCTGGGCCGTTCCGTCGGGCTCCCTGTCGGTTTTCACCATTCGAGGCTAGCGCGTGTCGGATTGCGCCGCCGGGAGCGCGGTGGCTGGGAGAGCAGGCGGCTCGGGCCGCACGGTGGCGTCGGCAATACGGGGCGGCGAAACACGGAGCGCCGTGTCGGCAACACGAGCGGAGGAATGATCATGGTGAGCGCACCGGAGCGGGGGACCGCGGTGGGCGGCCGGGCGACGGGCACGGGCGGGAGACCGGGCGGTGGGCCGGATGCGGGTCCGGATGCAGGTCCGGATACAGGTCCGGATGCAGGTCCGGATGCAGGTCCGGAGGGGAGACGGGCAGGGAAGTGGTGGCCGCTGGTCGCCATCACCCTCGGCAACTTCCTTCTGCTGGTCGATGTGACGATCGTGAGCACCGCGCTGCCGCGGATAGCCGACGGTCTGGGCGCCTCCTTCACCTCGCTCCAGTGGGTGATGGACATCTACGCGCTGGCGCTGGCCGCGCTGCTGATGGTGGCGGGCTCGGCCGCGGACCTCTTCGGGCGGCGCCGGCTGTACGTGGCCGGGCTGGCGCTGTTCGCGCTCGCCTCGCTGGCCTGCGGTCTGGCCCCGGACGCGGGCACCCTGGTCGCGGCCCGCGCCGTGCAGGGCGTGGGCGCGGCGGCGATGTTCGCCACCAACACCCCGCTGCTGATGGCCGCTTATCAGGGCCGGGACCGTGGTGTGGCGTTCGGCGTCTGGGGTGGCACCAGCGGTGCCGCGGCCGCGATCGGCCCCGTACTGGGTGGCCTGCTCACCGAGTACGTGGACTGGCGGGCGATCTTCCTGGTCAATCTGCCGCTGACCGCCGTCGCGGTGTGGATCACCCTGCGCCGGGTCCAGGAGTCGCACGGCGACCTCGCCCGGCCGCGAGCGCACTCGGCCGCGGCGGCCCCCGTCGCCCGTATCGACTGGCCGGGTGCCGCCTCCTTCACGGCGTGCGCGGGCGCACTGACCTACGGGCTGATCCGCGGCGGCGAGCAGGGCTGGACGGAATCCGGGACGCTCGCCTCGCTCGGCGGCGCGGTGCTCGCGCTGCTGGTCTTCCTCGCGGTCGAGCGGCGGGTGCGCCGGCCGCTGCTCGACCTGCGGCTGCTGCGCCGGCCGTCGTTCGCGGCGCTGCTGGCGGCGGCGCTGCTGCTCCAGGCCGCGGCGTTCCCGTATCTCACGTTCGTCGGGCTGTGGGTGCAGAACGTCGTCGGGCTGAGCCCGGTGCAGGCGGGTCTCTCGGTGACGCCGATGGCGCTGATGTCCCTGCTGGTCGGGGCGCTGGGCGGGCGGTCGCTCCAGCGGATGGCCCCTCAACTCCCGGTCGGCATCGGCCTGTTGCTGGTGGGAGCGGGCGCGCTGTTGCCGTGCGCGCTGCTGGACGACGACTCCGGCTGGGCGGCGCTGGTCCCCGGGCTCGCGGTGAGCGGGCTGGGCATCGGCATGGCGATGCCGGTCCTGGTCTCGGCGGCGCTCGGCGCGGCGCCCCCGGAGCGGGCGGGCATGGCCAGCGGCGCCGTGAACACCTTCCGGCAGCTGGGCTACGCGCTGGGCATCGCGGTCCTCGGCACCGTCTTCGCCACCGCGCTGCACGGTGCCGCACGGCCCGGCGCCTCCCGTACGGCGGTCAAGGCCGCGTACGTCTCCGGGCTGACGGACATCATGCTGATCTCCGGGGTGGTGGCCCTGGCGGGCGGGCTGCTGGTCCTCGCGGTGGTACGGCGCGGGGAGGACGGCGACGGCGGTCCGGCCGAGCGCTCCGCTGAGGGCATGGCGGCCGCTCCGGTACGGGAGGGCATGGCGGCCGCTCCGGTGCGGAAGGGCGCGGGGGTGTAGCGAGGGAGAACGACCGGTGCGGGTCGGCACCCGGAACCGTACGGCCGTACGCGGTTCCGGGTTGCCGCCCTGGGCCCTGTGACGATCTTCGCTGCACCCCACACCCAAGTCAATCCTCAGGTCTTCTTCCAAATCCCTTAGTAATAGCTTGGGTTGAGGGCTACCGTACGCGGGTGACCCTCGATGATCTGCGTGCCTTCGTCGCCGTATGCGAGGCGGGCAGCCTCAGCGCCGTCGCCCGCGATCTCGGCTGCACCCAGTCGGCCGTCAGCCAGCGCATCAAACGTCTCGAACGGGAGGCGGGCATCGGTCTGCTGGAGCGCCAGCCGCGCGGTGTGGCACCGACCCAGGCGGGCCTGATCCTGCACCGCGCGGCGGCGGACGGCATCGGCGGCCTGGATCTGGCGCTGCGCCGGCTGGCCGATCTGCGCGCGGGCGACGGCGGCACGGTCCGGGTGACCACCGGCGCCACGACCGTCCGGCACTTCATGTCCGAGGCGGTGGTCGCCTTCCGCGCCCGCCATCCGCACGTCAACCTGGAGTTCCGGACCGAGAGTTCCAGCCGCCGCTGCTTCGAGGCCGTCGCGGACGGCGATTCCGAGCTGGCCTGGATCACCCTCGGCCCGCCGGTCGCCGGCATCGAGCAGCATCCGGTGGTCCGCCTGCCGTGGGTGCTCGCCGTACGCGCCGACGACCCGCTCGCCGGCCGGGAGCGGATCGAGCCCGAGGAGCTGTCCGGTATCCGGCACATCCGGCTCCCGGAGAACTCCACGTCCCGTATGCGCCTCGACGGTCACCTCGGCCACCGGGAAGCCGGCCCTGTGCCGCCCCCGAGCACCACCAGCGTCGCCGACTGGGACACCGCCCTGCTGCTGGCCGAACTCGGCGTCGGCCCCGCGGTCGTTCCCCAACTGCCGGGCCTCCAGGCCACCGCCCACCCGGCGCTGCGGCTGGTCCCGATCGCCTCGCTGCCCCCACTGGCCACCGGCTGGGCGGTACGCCGGTGGGAGGCCCTGAGCCCGGCGGCGGTGGCGTTCGCGGAGACGGTCACGGCATGCCAGGGCGGCAACGCGGAGAGCTTCAGGCCCTGACCACCGGCTCCTGGATCTCGGTGACCCAATTCTCCTGATCCGGCGGACACTCCAGGTACAGCTCGCGGGCGTATCCGGCGGAGCGGTAGCCGTTGGCGTCGATCCAGTGCGCGAGATTCTGGACGGTCGGCAGAATCCGGCTCATCGGGCCGCGGTGCACCACCGTCGCCACGCAGTCGAGGGCGGGGAGGGTGACGACGTCGAAGCCGAGGCCGGTGGGGGTGGGGGTGGGAGGGACGGAGATGGTGCCGGGGCGGCGGGGTGTGCCGTCGGTGGTGACACCGGCCTTGGCCAGGGCCTCCTCGGTGATCACGATCCCCGCGTGGACGATGATGGCCTCCCGGGCGGGCCCGTGCTCCTCCGCTGTCTTTGCTGCGGCTGTCTTTGCTGCCGGTTTCTTAGCTGCGGCTGTCTTCGCTTCCGATGTCTCCGCTTCCGGGGTCTCCGGTGCGTCCGCGTCCTCGTAGTACGCCAGCCCCGGCCCCGCCGGGGTCACCCCTGCCGTCTCCAGCCGCCGGCACAGTTCCCCGTAGAGCGGCTGGATGACCGGCCCGATGTCCTCGGGCCCGTAGCTGGCGGCCATCCCGCTCAGCTCCGCGAGCAGAACCGCTCCGGTGCGTTTGACCACCACATCGTCGGCAGACATGCGTCCCTCGCTCTCGATCGTCCGGAGCCTCGCCTCGACCTGCGCCAGCCGCGCACCCGCCGCCGCCAGCGACGCTTCCAGCTCCGCCCGCCGCAGCCGCAGCATTCCGCGCAGCTCCGGCACGCTCACCTCCTCGGCCAGGATCGCCCCCACCTGCTGGAGACTGAATCCGAGGTCCTTGAGCGCGATGATGCGGTTGAGCCGGGCGAGCTGGGCCGCTTCGTAGTAGCGGTAGCCGCTGACGGGGTCGGTACGGGCCGGGCGCAGCAGCCCGATCGCGTCGTAGTGGCGCAGCATGCGGGCCGACACACGGCCGTACTGGGCGAAATCTCCGATGCTGAACATGACGCCTTCCAGTGGAGTGCTTTCCACAGTGTCAAGGTCAAGCGCAGCGGTCCACGGATGGCGGACGGGCCGGCGGGGCCGATGGAGGCGGGACGCTGCGGCGGGGCCGATGGAGGCGGGACACTGCGGCGGGGCCGATGGAGGCGGGACACTGCGGGCGGGCCGGGAGCCGGCCCGGGCCCGTATCGGCTCGCTCCGGACGCCCCGCCCGTACGGGTCGCGTCCCAGCGTCACCGCCGCCGCACAATCGGCCACCGGGCAGCAGCATCGCGTCAAGTAGGGGCCACAACCCGTCAATGACGCGTCAGCGGCCGGCGGAGTGCGCCCTTCCCCGGGAATAGCGTCAGGGCCGAGCCCCGGCGTACGCGTTACCCACAGGTCCGGGGCCGTGGTCCTGTTCGAGGAGCAACGCCGTGTCCCACCTCTTGTACGCGGAAGATCCCGAGCCTGCCGATCGTGTCCCGGCCGGGCTTCTCTTCGTCCCTGTCCGGTCGGGCCCCGCGGGCTGCACGGCCCGCCTGTTCCGCACTCCGCTCGGCGGCCGTACCGCCGTCGGCTTCACCTCACCCCAGCGCCTCGCCGCGGCCCTCGGCAGCGACCAGCCCTGGGTCAGGCTCTCCGAGCCCGCGCTGTGTGCGCTGGCCGAACCCGTCGGCGCGACGGTCCTGACCGTCGATCCACGGTTCGCCCCCGGCATCCCCCGTGGTCACCACCTACGGGCCGTCTGAGGGAGGGGCAACCACCATGAGCCACCACACTCTGTCCCCGGCCACCCACGGGGCCGGCGTCCCGGCGTCGGCCACGACCATGGCGCCCCCGCCGCGGACCGCCACCCCGCCGCCGTCCGGCAACGAGCCGCCGTCCATCTGGCCCCGGTCCGCGGCACCGCTCGGCCATGACGACCTCGCCGTGGGCGGCGTCCCGCTCACCGAGATCGCCGACCGCTTCGGCACCCCCGCCTACGTCCTGGACGAGGACGAGGTGCGCCACCGCTGCCGCGCCTACCTACGGGCCTTCCCCGATGCCGATGTCTGCTACGCCGCCAAGGCGTTCCTGTGCCGCGCCATGGTGCACTGGGTGCACGAGGAGGGGCTCGGCCTGGACGTCTGCTCCGCCGGCGAGCTGGAACTGGCCGTCACCACCGGCTTCCCGCCCGAGCGGATCGTGCTGCACGGCAACGCCAAGAGCCCCGCCGACCTGCGGGCCGCACTACGGCTCGGCGTCGGACGGATCGTCATCGACAGCACCTCGGAGATCGCCCGGCTGGCCGCCGCGGTCCCTGCGGGCAGCCGGCAGCGGGTGCTGATCCGGGTCGTGCCCGGCATCGCGGCCGGCGGCCACGCCAAGATCCGTACCGGCACCGACGACCAGAAGTTCGGGCTGTCGATCGCCGATGGCTCCGCACAGCACGCCATCGCACGGATACTCAGCCAGCCGCGCCTCGAACTGGTCGGCCTGCACTGCCACTTGGGCTCGCAGATCACCACCGTCAAGCCCTATCTGTCGGCCGTACGCCGGCTGATCGGCCTGCTGGCCCGGATTCACGAGCAGCACGGCGTCACCCTGCCCGAGCTGGACCTCGGGGGCGGCCACGGCATCGCCTACCGCCCCGGCGAGCCCGCGCTCGACCTCCCCTCCCTCAGCACCAAGATCCGCGCCGAACTGGCCGGCGGCTGTGCGGCGGCCGGGCTGCCGGTGCCACGGCTCGCGGTCGAACCCGGCCGCGCCATCGCGGGCCCGGCCGGTGTCGTCCTCTACCGGGTGCTGGCGGTCAAACGGACCGGTGCGCACACCTTCGTGGCGGTGGACGGCGGGATGAGCGACAACCCGCGGCCCGCGCTGTACGGGGTGCGCTATGCGCCGCGGCTGATCGGCCGCCGCCCGTCCGCCGCGCCGGAACCGGTCACCGTCGTCGGACGGCACTGCGAGGCCGGTGATGTGCTCGCCGCCGATGTCCCGCTGCCCGGCGACATCCGGCCCGGCGATCTGCTGGCCGTGCCCGTCGCCGGCGCGTACCACCTCTCCATGGCCTCCGGTTACCACCTCGTCGGCCGGCCACCGGTCATCGCCGTCACCGAGGGGCATGCCCGCCTGCTCGTACGGCGCGAATCCCTCGCGGACATCCAGGAGCGGGACATCGGGTTGTGAGACCGGGAGGGCCTGCCGCGCGCCCCGCATCCATGGGGATGGCGCCCGGCGGGCCCTCGCCTGGCGAGGGGCTTTCCTTGCCGCCCCTTGCTCTTGCCTCCCCTTGCTTCCGCCACTTCCACCGCTTCCGCCGCTTCCACCGCTTCCGGCACGTCCGTCCCTTCGGGCGCCTTCATCGCTTCCGGCTCTTCCGGTACCTCCATCACTTCCGTGTACGATGAATGCATCGGTTGTAGGATGACCGGGCAAGCCAAGTTACGAGGCAAAGGAGCGGATCGGACATGGCGCTTCAGGCGGCGGGACGGCACTCCCTCGTGGACACCGTCGTCGACACCCTGCGGGCCCAGCTGACGGCCGGTGAGTGGCAGGTGGGATCCCGTATCCCCACCGAGCACGCGCTCGCCGAGCAGCTCCAGGTCGGCCGCAACACCGTCCGTGAGGCAGTGCGGGTGCTCGTGCACGCCGGGATGCTCCGCTCACGGCAGGGCGAGGGCACCTTCGTCATCTCCACCACGGACCCGGGCGACATCATGCGCGGCGTCCAGCGGGCCGGTATCCGCGACGTACTGGAGCTGCGGATCGCCCTGGAGGCAGAGGCCGCCCGGCTGGCCGCCCTACGTCATCAGCCCGCCGACCTGGAGCGGATGCGGTCGGCCCTGGACGCCCAGGCCGAGCTGGCGGACGCGGCGGGGCAGCCGCACTCGGACACCCTGGAGCTCTACGCCGATCACGACATCGCCTTCCACAAGGCCGTTGTCGAGGCCGCGCACAACACCGCGCTGACGGCGACTTACGGCTGGTTCAGCAGCTCCGTGCGGGAATCGCTGGTCAGCTATCTCGACGACCGGGCGATGCCGGAAATCGTGCACGGCGATCATGTCGCGGTGCTGGACGCGATCGCGGCGGGCGACCCGGAGGCGGCTCAACAGGCCATCCGAGACGTGCTGGAGAAGCCGATGCGGGCCGTGGAGGCCCTGCTGGCCGCCCGCTGAAGTCCCGCCCGCACGCCCCCGCTTCCCCGCTTCCCCTTCATCTCCCTCCCCCGCTTCCTTCTCCGTTCCTTTCGCGTCCCGCCCCGTCCCTCCACACCCACCCCTGCCCCTTCTGTCTCTTCCGCCCTTCTCTTTGCTCTCTTTTCTTTCCTCCCTGAACACCGGTCTCCATCCCGAACGAACGCACACCACTCTTGGCGAGGTACGCACGTATGGCAGGGCCCAGCCCCGAAGCACCCTTGATAGACGCCGAGGCAGATCTGGTCGCGGCAGCGCCGGTCGCCGCGGCCCGCCGACGACTGCGGGCTCACCCGGCCCTGGTCATGGCCGGAATCGTCCTTGCCGCGCTCAATATGCGGGCGGCGCTGGCCGGGGTCTCGCCGTTGCTCAGCGAGATCGGCCGGTACTTCCAGCTGACCGCGACCGCCAGCAGCCTGGTGACGACCATCCCACTGATCTTCATGGGCCTCGGCTCGATCGTCGCGCCGAAGCTGGCCCGCCGCTGGGGCACCGAGGCGGCACTGTGCGCGGCGCTGGTGGCACTGTGCGGCGGCATCGTGCTGCGGATCGCTCCGCCGGTGGTCGCGCTGTTCGCCGGGGGTGCGGTGGTCGGTGCCTCCATCGCCCTGCTGAACGTGCTGATGCCGGGCCTGATCAAGCGGGACTTCCCGGAGCGGGCCGCGGGCATGACGGCGCTGTACTCGACGGCGATGATCCTGGGTGCGACCGTCTCGGCCGCCTCCGCGGTTCCGCTGGAGAGTGCGCTCGGCAGCTGGCAGGGTGCGCTGGTCTCCTGGTCTCTGCTGGCCGCCGTCGCCGCGGTCGTCTGGATTCCGCAGACGCTCATGGCCCGGCGGGGCACTCGCCATGGCGCGGCCGCGGCCACCCCGCTGCACCTCGGCGCGGACGGGCCAAAGCTGAGCCGCTCCCCGCTGGCCTGGCAGGTCACCTTCTTCATGGGCTCGCAGTCGCTGGTCGCGTACGTGATCATCGCCTGGATGCCGACGATCTTCACCGACCACGGCATGGGCAAGGGCGAGGCGGGCCTGGTCTTCGCCTTCAGCACGCTGGTGCAGATGGTCGGCTCGTTCATCGTGCCGATGCTCGCGGGGCGGATGCGGCGGCAGCGGCTGCTGGGTGTGGCCGTGTCCGCGCTGATGGCCTGCGGCGTCATCGGTCTGCTGGTGGCACCGGTGACCGGTGCCTGGCTGTGGGCCGCGCTCCTCGGCGTCGGGCAGGGCGGCGCGCTGGGCCTGGCCCTGACGATGATGGTGCTGCGCTCCGACAACGCACTCACCGCTGCCCGCCTCTCCGGCATGGCCCAGACCGGCGGTTACCTTCTGGCCGCCGCCGGTCCCCTCGTCCTGGGGGCCGTCCACCAGGCCACCAACGGCTGGACCGTCCCCCTCGTCCTGCTGATCGTGGTCTGCGCCGGCCTGGCCCTGTTGGGCATGGGCGCGGGGCGGGACCGGCGGATCGGGGTACCGGCGGACCGGCGGTGACGGTGGGCCGGCGGTGACGGTGGGCCGGCGGTGACGGTGGGTCGGCGGTGACGGTGGGTCGGCGGTGACGGTGGGTCGGCGGGGCCCCGCAGCACCTGGGTGGCTGCTGCGTGGCGAGGTGGTGAATGATCTCCGCCGTCGGCAACGATCCGGGAGCAGCCGCCCCGCGCCTCTCCGGCCTCGCCTACCGTGCCCCCCATGAGCGATGTTCAGCGCACCGTTCGCCGGCCAGGACCGCGGCTCTCCCGCACCGGCCGGCTCATTGTCGTAGCGGTGCTGTGTGTCCTGGTTGTCCTTGCGGTTCTGCTGCTGCCGCGATTGCTGCGCGGGTTGCGGCCCGAACAGACGCTGACCGTCCCGGAGGGGCAGCGGGCCGCACAGATCTACGCCGCCGCCGACAAGGCCCTTCACCGGCCCGCCGGTTCCACCGCGAAGGCCGCCAAGAGCGCGCATCTGACGCTGCCGGACAAGGCGAAGGGCAATCCGGAGGGGTATCTCTTCCCGGCGACCTATCCCATCGACACGGACACCACCCCGGCGTCGCTGCTCTCGTACATGGTCAAAACCGCCAACCAGCGGCTCGCCGATGACGGCATCGCCTCCTACCGGACGGTGATCATCGCCAGCATCGTGCAGGCCGAGGCGGACCGGCCGGCCGATATGGGCAAGGTCGCCCGGGTCATCGACAACCGGCTCGCGCACCACATGCCGCTACAGATGGATTCGACGATCAACTACGCGCTGGGCCGCAGCACGCTCCGCACCAGCCACGCCGACACAAGGACCAAGAGCCCGTACAACACCTACCGGTACCAGGGCCTGCCGCCGACGCCGATCGACAATCCCGGGGCGGACGCGCTGAAGGCGGCGGGCGCCCCGCCCGCCGGCGACTGGCTCTACTTCGTCACCGTCAAACCGGGCGACACCCGCTTCACCGCCGACTACCAAGAGCATCTGCGGAACGTCCAGGAGTTCAACGACCGCCAGAAGGGCGCCGCGAGCGGCGGTGGCGGGGCTTAGGGGGCCTGACTTCAAAGTCCCGCCTGCCTCGCGGCCTACGGGCGAACGACGGGACTTTGAAGACACCCCCAGCACCCGGGCTCCTGTCCGGCCCTGATCCACCGGACGCCCCTCAGGGGCCCCGCCTCCCCTCCACCCACGCCGCGCCCGGACGTCGTTACTCCTCGCCCGCGAGGGTGAGCGCCTTCAGACGGCGGGAGGCATACCAGGTGGCAGCAGCCGTGAGGGCAACCAACAGGCTGATGGCCAGGGGCAGTTGGACATCGGAGGTGATCGCGCCCTCCGCGGCCGCCTTCTGGCCGACCGCCAGCGCCCACTGCTGGACGCTGAGAGTCTTCGCGCCCGGGACGAGGGTGCCCACCAGCGCCTCCCAGACCAGGGCATAGACCAGGCCGAACACGACGGCGTGCCGGGTGATCGTGCCGAAGAGGAGGAACAGGGCGCTGTAGGCGACCGAGGCGATGGCCGCCGCCACGGCGTACCCCACGGCCATCTGCTGGCTGTTGCCGTTGAGGAGGAAGCCGGCGAGCAGGACGGGGACGGCCGAGAAGACGACCGTGACGCCTATCGCGACCAGGAGTTTCGTGAAGATGATCGTCGGCCGGGACACCGGCTTGGCCAGGAGGTAGACCACCGAGCCGTCGTCGATCTCCGGGCCGATCGCGCCCGTACCGGCGATGACACCGATCAGCGGCACCATCGTGCCCAGCGCGAAGCCGCCCAGGATGCCGCCGGCGGTGGAATCGTCGGCGCCGGCCAGCACTCGGACGGCCACCGCGAGCACCACCAGCAGGGCGGGCAGCGCGAAGAGGATCAGGGCCCGGCGCCGGCCGAGCAGGGCGCGGTAGGTGAGCCGGGCGACGGTCGGGTGGAACAACGAGGCCTTGGGCGCGCCGGGACTTACGGGCGGGGCCGTCGGAGTGGTCGTGGACATGCGTCAGGGCTCCTTTCAGGCCTCAGGCCGCTACGAGGTAGGAGAAGACGGATTCCAGCGACTCGTCGGAGGGCGAGACCGTCAGAAGGCGGATGCCGTGGTCGCGGGCGACCCGCGGCAGGAGTTCGGTGAAGCGGCCGAAGTCGACCGCCTGGATGCGCAGTGCGCCTTCGGCGAGGTCCACCTCGATGCCGGCCGTCGAGGGGTCGGCGATCAGCGCTCCGGCCAGTGCCCGGTCGTTGTCGGACCGGACCAGATAGCGGTGCGGGCGGTCCGTCATCAGCCGGCGGATCTTGCGGAAGTCGCCGGACGCGGCATGCCGTCCGGCCACCACCACCTCGATGTGCGAGGCGAGTTGCTCGACCTCTTCGAGGATGTGCGAGGAGAACAGGACCGTACGGCCCTGGTCGCCCATCCGCCGCAGCAGCTCCATCAGCTGCATCCGCTGCCGCGGGTCCATACCGTTGAACGGCTCGTCGAGCAGCAGCACGGACGGGTCGTGGACCAGTGCGGAAGCCATCTTCACGCGCTGCCGCATGCCCTTGCTGTACGTCGAGATCCTGCGGTCCTGGGCGGACTCCATCTCGACGGTGGCCAGCGCCCTGGCCGCCTCCGCCCGGCCGAGGCCGTGCAGCTCCGCGTTGGCGACGACGAATTCGCGCCCCGTGAGGAAGTCGTACATAGCCTCGCGCTCCGGGACGATGCCGATGTGGCGGTAGATGCCGGCGTTGCGCCAGATCGTCGTCCCGTCGAGGGTGACGGAGCCGTTGGAGGGCGCGAGGAAGCCGCCCATCATGTTGATGAGGGTGGACTTGCCGGCGCCGTTGGGGCCGAGCAGGCCGGTCACGCCGGGGCCGATGGTCATCGTGATGTCGTTGACGGCGACGACATTGCCGAACCAGCGCGAGACATGGTCGATGGTGAGAGTGCTCATGGGCGCAGCCCATTCCTTCGGAGGGTGGTGGTCGGGCCGGGGGCGCCGTCCGACGGGAGCCGGCGGCGCGGGGCGGTCACAGTCCGGCCTTCCTGTAGCGGCGCAGCAGCAGGGCATAGCAGCCGGCGATGACGGTCAGCGTGACGAGGAGATAGACAAAACCGGCACCGGTCGACGGCGCCAGGTTGTTGGGGAAGGAGCTGGTGCCGCCGAGGAATGTCGACTGCACTCCGTCGATCAGCGTGATGGGGGAGAACAGCCCCAGCCAGCCGACGGCGGCCTCGTTGCCCTGGACGAACGCGATCCCCTGGACGGCGCTCACCGCACCGTAGGGAATGGTGAGTACGGCGATCACGGCGGCGACGCCGAAGCCCCGGCGGGGTGTGACCGCGGAGACGACCAGGCCGATCCCGGCGAACAGCAGCGAGAGCAGCACCACGGAGACCAGTCCCTGCGCCAGCCCCTTGGTCTGGTCGACGAAGTCGAGCTTCGCCAGCAGCGCCCCGACGTAGAGGACCACCAGCGGGGCGCCCGTGAGGATGAGCAGGGCGCTCGCCATCGCCGCGAACTTCGAGGCCACATAGTCGACCCGCTCGATGGGGCGGGAGAAATACAGCGGTATCGACTTGAAGCGCAGGTCGCGCGAGACCGACTGCGGGGCCTGGGCCGCCAGATAGAGGCCGATGACGGCCTGGAGGAAGACGGCGTAGCGGGAGTAGTCGACCGGAAGGCTGGAGGCCTTGGTGAACACCGCCACCGCGACCATGATCGCGGCAGGCAGGACCATCACCGCGAAGAGCAGCATCGGCAGCACCTTGCTCTTGGCCGAACGGCCCAGACCGTAGGCGCCGCGCAGGCTCTGCGAGAAGAGCGACCGGCGGGCGTAGGCGCGGCCCAGGCGGGGGCCGTCGTAGTGGCGGTAGCCGATGTTGTGGATATAGGCGCCGCCCGGCGCGGCGGATACGGACGTCGTGGACGCCGGCGTCTTGGGCTCAGGCGACATCGTGGGCGCCTCCGTCCTGGGTGGCATACGGGGCGCTCGAGGCGCCTGCGGTGGCGGGGGTGGCCTGCGCCGCGTCCGCGTGGCGGAAGACCTCGGCGATCTGGTGCCGGCGCTGTTCCATCCGGACCAGGCCGAGCCCGAGTCCGGCAACGGTGTCCCGCACCAGGTCGTAGGTCTCCTCACCGGCCGCCTCGACATACAGGAGGTGCCCGGCGGAGGCGAGGCTCTCCGAGCCGACGGCGCCGGTGGTCACCGTGGCTCCCGCGGCGGCCAGGGCCGCGCGCAGCGCTCCGGTGCCGTCCGGATGGGTGTCGGTGTCCGTGACCTCGACCGCCAGCGAGGCCGTGACCTGAGTGAACTCATCGGTCGAGGAGGAGCGCAGCAGCTTGCCGCCGTCGATGACGACGACATGGTCACAGGTGCGCTCCAGCTCACCGAGGAGATGGGAGGTCACCAGGACGGAGATCCCGAAGTCGGTGTGAACGCGCCGGATCAGGCCGAGCATTTCGTCCCGCCCGGCCGGGTCGAGGCCGTTGGTGGGCTCGTCGAGGAACACCAGCTGGGGGTCGTGGACCAGCGCCTGGGCCAGCTTCACCCGCTGCTTCATACCCGTCGAATAGCCACCGATGGGGCGATAGCGCTCCTCGTAGAGGCCGACGTGGCGCAAGGTGTCCGCGGTGCGCTCACGGGCGGCGGCCGGCGGCAGACCGGACATCCGGGCCATGTGCACGACGAACTCGGTGGCCGAGACGTCCGGAGGCAGGCAGTCGTGCTCGGGCATATAGCCGACCCGCTCACGGATGGTGCCGCCGTCCTTGGTCACGTCCAGGCCGAGGACATGCGCGGTCCCTTCGGTGGCGGGGGCCAGTCCGAGAAGGATCTTGATCAGGGTGGACTTGCCGGCACCGTTGGCACCCACCAGGCCCGTCACGCCGGGGGCGATGTCAAGGGAGAGCCGGTCCAAGGCGGTCACCCGCGGGTACCGCTTGCTCAGGCTTTCGGTCACGATCACAGTCACGTCATCGACGGTAGTGGCGCCCGCCACATCGGTCGTCAGACCAGACGATGGGATCTGCCTCCCCCTGCGGTATTACGTGCCCGTAGGGGTCTCCTGCTGAGGGCGCCCCCGGCGTCGGGGTCGCGGTGCACGGCCGTACGCCCCCTTGACGCAGCCGCCAGCCATTGTCACATTCATCAGTGTCAAGTTACGGGCACGTACCGCGATGCACCGCTCACGGACGGACGGTTGGCGATGGCCTCAGTCACCTCAGCGACCTCACCACGAGCCGGAGAACTCACCGCCGGGCCGGAACTCCCCGCCGGGCTGAGGGGGTTCAGAGAGGCCCAGCGGCTCGCCTATGCCTGCGCGGAAGCGGTGGCCGCCCAGCTCAAGCCCGGGGTCACCGAGCGCGCAGCGGCACGGATGCAGCGCGAGTGGCTGCGTGAGCGGGGGGTGCGGGACTGGTTCCATCTGCCGTTCGCCTGGTTCGGCGACCGCACCGCTTTCGTGAACTTCCGCGTACCGCTTCAGTTCTTCCCGACCAATCGCGAGCTGGAGCCGGGGATGGCCTTCATCCTCGACATGGCACCGGTGCATCAGGGCTTCACGGCCGACATCGGCTACTCCGGCTGCCTCGGACTCAACCCCGTGCACGACCGGCTGCTCGCCGATCTCGAAGCACACCGGGAACTGATCCTGCGCGAGGTGCGCGAGCGGCGCCCGCTGCGGGAGATCTACGAGGACGTCGACCGGCTGATGGCGCGGCAGGGCTACACCAACCGCCACCGCGCCTACCCCTTCGGCGTCATCGCGCACAAGATCGATCGGGTCCGGCCGCGCCGCTGGTCCCCCACCCTCTTCGGGTTCGGCACACAGGCCCTCAAGGGCCTCGCCTCCGATGCGCTGCACGGCCACCGCGACGGCTGGTCCCCGCTGTGGAGCCCGTACACCTTCTCCGACCACCCGCCGCAGCCGGGACTGTGGGCGGTCGAACCCCACCTCGGATTCCGGGGAACGGGCGCGAAGTTCGAGGAGATTCTGGTCGTCACGGACTCCAAGGACCCGCAGGAAAGCGCCTTTTGGCTGGACGACGATCTGCCGCATGTGCGGCGCTGGCAGGAGGAGAAGGCCGCATGAACACGGGACGGGAAAACGGACAGGGGCCGGGGCAGGGGCGCGGTCAGGGGCAGGGGCACGGGCCCGCTCGGGGGCGTGGGCAGGAGCATGGGCGAGGGAAGGGACGCGGCCGGGAAGCGGACCGGCGCCGGGAAGAGGGTCAGGTGCAGCAGTCCGGAGCCGCGACCGGGGCCGGGTCCGGGTCCGGGTCCGGGTCCGGGTCCGGAAGCGGTGTGGGGCTCGACGGCGGGGGGCTCGACGGTGCGCGGGAGCGCTGGGTGCGGACCGGCGGTATCGAGCTGTGCGTCGCCGAGCTGGGGGATCCGGCCCGGCCCACGGTGCTGCTGGTGCACGGCTATCCGGACAGCAAGGAGGTGTGGTCCGAGGTCGCCCGCGGCCTGGCCGACCGGTTCCATGTGGTGCTCTACGACGTCCGGGGCTGCGGCCGGTCCACCGCCCCGAAGCCGCTGCGAGGTGGCTTCACGCTGGAGAAACTGACGGACGACTTCCTGGCCGTCGCCGACGCCGTCAGCCCCGACCGCCCGGTCCATCTGGTCGGCCACGACTGGGGCTCGGTGCAGGCCTGGGAGTTCGCCACGGTGCAGCGCACGGAGGGCCGGATCGCCTCCTTCACCTCCATGTCGGGCCCGTCCCTGGACCACTTCGGCCACTGGATCAAGAAACGGATGGCTCGCCCCACCCCCCGGCGCGCCGCCCAACTCCTCAACCAGAGCGCCAAGTCCTGGTACGTCTACCTGCTGCACACGCCCGTGCTGCCGGAGCTGGCGTGGAAGGGCCCGCTCGGCAAGCGCTGGCCCCAGATCCTCCAGCGGGTGGAGAAAGTGCCGGGCGGTGACTACCCGACCGCTTCGCTGCCGACCGATGCGGCCCATGGCGCCTGGCTCTACCGCGACAATATTCGCCCTCGGCTCCGCCGCCCCCGCGCCGACGCCTATGCACACTGCCCGGTCCAGCTCATCACCCCCACCGGCGACGCCTTCCTCTCCCAGCGGCTGTACGACGATCTGGAGCAGTGGGCTCCCCAGCTGGTACGCCGCACCCTCCCGGCCAAGCACTGGGTGCCGCGCACCCGGCCCGACCAGCTCGTCTCCTGGATCGGTGAGTTCGTCACCGCGAAGGAAGAGGGGGATCCCGCCAAGCAGGTCGTGGCGTCCGGCCCGCACGCCGACCGGTTCGGCGGACAGCTGGTGCTGGTGACCGGTGCGGCGGGCGGCATCGGCCGGGCGACGGCGTTCGCCTTCGCCGAGGCCGGCGCGCGGATCATCGCCGTCGACCGGGACGTCGAGGGCGCTGCACGGACCGCCGAGATGTCCCGGCTGATCGGTGCACCGCAGGCCTGGGCGGAGGTCGTCGACGTCTCCGACGAGGCGGCGATGGAGAAGCTCGCCGACAAGATCGACGCCGAGTACGGCCCCGTCGACGTGCTGGTGAACAACGCCGGCATCGGCCTGTCCGGCTCCTTCCTACAGACCAGCACCGAGGACTGGAAGAAGGTCCTGGACGTCAATCTGTGGGGCGTCATCCACGGCTGCCGGATCTTCGGCACGCGGATGGCGCGCCGCGGACAGGGCGGCCATATCGTCAACATCGCCTCGGCCGCCGCCTTCCAGCCCTCGAGGGTGCTGCCCGCCTACAGCACGTCGAAGGCGGCCGTCCTGATGCTCAGCGAGTGTCTGCGAGCCGAACTGGCCGGTCAGGGCATCGGCGTCTCGGCCATCTGTCCGGGGCTGGTCAACACCGGCATCACCACCACGGCCCGCTTCACCGGCGTCTCGGCCGAGGAGGAAAAGCGCCGCCAGGCCAAGGCCGCGCGGATGTACCGGCTGCGCAACTACCCGCCGGAGAAGGTCGCCGACGCCATCCTGCGTGCCGTGGTCCGCAACCAGGCGGTGGTGCCGGTCACCCCCGAAGCACGCGGCGCCCATCTGATGTCCCGCTTCGCCCCCCGCGCGCTACGCGCCCTCGCCCGCTTCGAGCCCCGGCTCTAGGCGCGACGCTCGGCCCGTATCCGTATCCGTATCCGTATCCGTATCCGTATCCGGATCTGCATTCCGCATCCGTACCGGTACCCGTTGCCGGGCGCCCCTCCACGGACCGCCCCGTGTCTGCCGGCGGGCGCCCGGCCCCGCACCGACCCATATCCGTCAGCGGGCGCCCGCCCACGCATCCGTCCCGGATCCGCCGCCGTACGGCCCGGGGCGGTGGCCCTCGCCACGACCCCGGAGACGCTTCCGGCCGCGCCGGGCCCGGCCGCCTCGCCGTCAACCGGAGAACGCGCACGTCAGGAGCCACGCATGAGTACGCCGCAATTCCCGTCACCCTCCCGGCCGGGCACCCTGTCGGCCACTGACGAGCACCCCCCGATATCGCCGCGCCGGGTGTCATTCGACTGGGCGGAGACTCCACTGCTGTGGATACCGGACGAGCCCACTGCCACTCACGTCATCAATGTGCTGCATCTGCTGCTCCCCGCGGGCGAGCGATGGTTCGTCAAGGTCTTCAAAGAGGCCCTGCCTCAGGTCCGGGACGAGCACCTCCTCAAGGACGTCAAGGGCTTCATGGGCCAGGAAGCCACCCACAGCGTCCAACACTCCTACGTTCTCGATCACTTGGCCCATCAGGGCCTGGATACCCGCCCCTACACCCGGCACATCGACTTCCTGTTCACCTGCCTCCTGGGCGAGAAACCCCCCTTCGGCATCCCGGTGTCCGACCAGGAATGGCTGCGCTTCCGGCTCTCGGTCATCGCCGCCATCGAGCAGTTCACCGCCGTGCTCGGCGACTGGGTGCTGGACGCCGACGGTCTCGACCGCGCCGGACCCGACCCGGTGATGCTCGACCTGCTGCGCTGGCATGGCGCGGAAGAGGTCGAGCACCGCGCGGTCGCCTTCGACATGTACCAGCACACCGGCGGTGAGGACCCCGCCCGCTATGCCCGCCGCGTCCTGGGCATGGCCGTGACGGCCCCCGTCCTGCTCTACCTCTGGGGCTGGGGCGCGGCCTATCTCCTCCGGAACGATCCGCAGCTCGCCACCCGGTCCCGCTACTCGCTGCGCGAGCACAACCGCGCCGTGCGCAAGGGGCTGCTGCCCACCTGGCGTGCGCTGGGAGCGGCGATACCGCGGTATCTGCGGCGGTCGTACCATCCCTCGCAGGAAGGGTCGCTGCGCACGGCCGTCGCCTACCTGGCGTCCTCCCCGGCCGCACGGGCCGCGGCGGGCGCGGTGGGCCGCGCGGCCCTCTCGTAGCGCGCGGCCGTCTCGTGAGGAGCACCGCAGTGACCGAGCAGCCGCCGACGGCCGAATACCGCATCGAGGACCTGGCGCACCTCAGCGGCGCCACGGTCCGCACGATCCGCGCCTATCAGGACCGGGGGCTGCTCCCCCGCCCGGAACGCCGTGGCCGGGCCAACGTCTACGGCGAGACCCATCTGGCCCGGCTGCGCCAGATCTCCGATCTGCTCGACCGTGGTTACACCCTCGCCAGCATCAAGGAACTCCTCGCGGCCTGGGACGCGGGCCTCGACCTGGGCGGCGTCCTGGGCCTGGTCGCCGAGATCGACGGGCCGTGGACCGATGAGGAGGCGTCCCGCATCAGCCGCCCGGACCTGGACGCCGCCTTCGGGGGCACCTCCGACGAGGAAGCGATCGCCGAGGCCGTCGAACTGGGCGTCCTGGAGCGCATCCCCGGCAAGGACGACGAGTTCCTCGTCCCCAGCCCGCAGGAACTCGCCGTCGCCGCCGAACTCCACTCCGCCGGCGTCCCCCTCCTGGCGATCTCCGGTCATCTGCGGGAACTGCGAGGCCAGGTCGAGCACATCGCCTCCCGCTTCCTGGACTTCACCACCGAGCATGTCTTCCAGCCCTTCCTTGACCATCCGCCCACCGATGCCGAGGCTGCGGAGGCCGCCGCCCTCGTACGCCGACTACGCCCTCTGGCCCAACAGACCATCGACGCCGAACTCGCCCGCGCCATGCGCACCCTGGCCACCCGGTACCTGCGCCATCACCTCAGCGAGGCACTACCAGCAGAGGCCGAGCCAGTGGCAAAGGCGGGGACAGCGGCAAAGCCAGTGGCGAAGGCGGAAGCAGTGGCGGAGGCAGTGGCGGAGGCAGTGGCGGCCGCCCCCGGGCCGGTCACGGACCCCCGTACCGCGACCGGCCCGACAGCGGCGCCCGAGGCGGTGCTGCTCCCCGCCGAGGCCGTGCAGGCCGTGCGCGCTCTGGTGGGCGCGGAGAACACGGCCGCCTTTATCGCCGCCGCCGCACACCGCGAGGTGCAGGCCCGCACCATGGACACCCTGGCGGCAGACGGAGGGGGGACCGCATCGGGGTGTGGGAGCCAGGCCACGTCGGCGGGCGGAGGCGGGACCGCGTCTGCGGCGGATGCGGCGGCCGGCGCCGACACCCACACCGAGCACCAGGCCGGCAACGAGCCCTAGTCCGCCACGCGGGCGCCCTTCCCACCATCCGGCCGTGTCCCGGCGACCGGGCCCTCCCCCCACCACCACCGGCCCTTGTCCCGACGGCCTCGCCCTGTTCCGACGCCCCCGCCCCGACACCGAGTCCACGTCAGCGCGCACGCCCACACCGCACTCCCCCGGGGCGCCGAGCCCCCAGCCCCGCCCGCACCCTCGTACCCCGTCTTGAGTTGTCAAGGATCAGGCGGTCCGCAATCCCCTCACCGCGTCCTTCGGTGTCGTCACCTGACCGGATCCGGCAGCCAGTTGCCATGGAAGCCGTACGGCACTCGCTGCGGGAGGTGGACCGTGGCGACCGGGTCGGCGGATATGTCCTCCGCGTCGAGTACGACGAGATCGCTGGTGTCCGTGGAGGCGTCGTAGACATAGGTGAGCAGCCAGCCCGGCCCTCCCGGACGGTCGTCCGCCGGGGCGAAGACCGCTTCGGCCGGAGTGCGCCCCGGACCGAAGTCATGGCGGACGACGGCACCGGTCTCCAGGTCGTAGCGGAGCAGGGCACCGGGTATCGGGCCGCTGCCCGGCAGCTCGCCGGTGGTGGCATGGCCGAAGCGGGCCGGCAGCCCGGCGAGCCGGTCGTCCACCCTGGGGAACTCGCAGAACCGGTCGTCGAGTTGTTCCTCGGTGACCGTGCCCGTCGCCAGATCGATCGTCCAGCGCCAGAGGTGGGCCGGGGTCGTGTCGCCGAATTCGGCGTAGCGGGACACGTACAGAACGATGCGCTGGTCGCCGTCGTCGTGGGCATTCAGGGCATGGAAGACATAGCAGGGGTCTATGGGCAGCCAGCGGACCTCGCCATAGGGGTCGTCACGCCGCAGCACCCCCAGCCGGGCGCCGTACTCCGGGTTCCAGTGGAACGGCATGCCGGGGCGGTTGCGGTCGAAGACGACCGGGAGGTCCATGAAGACGACATGGCCGGCGGTCAGATGGAAGTCGTGCATCATCGTGTGCCCCGGAACATCGATGGGGCGGCTGATCACCAACTCCCCTGACACGTCGGCACGGTGGTAGGTGAGATGGGGCGGAGTGGGCCCGCCGTAGCCGAAGAAATGCAGCTCGCCGGTTGTGGGGCAGGTCTTGGGGTGGGCGGTCATGGCCGTGGTGAGCCGGCCCCCGAAGTCATGGGCGCCGAGGGTCTCCAGCTCATGGCCGGGGCGGCAGTCGATTTCGTAGGGGAACGACGACTCGACCAGTGCGAGGGTGCGTCCGGCGTGCCGGACGATATGGGTGTTGGCCACGCCCGCCGCCAGATTGCGGCGGCCTTGCGCGTCCACCGGCCGCGCCCCGTCGGTGAAGGTGGAGGTGCGGACCCAGCGGTTGCGGTAGGAGACGGCCCGGCCGCCCTCCAGGCGCAGGCCATGGACCATGCCGTCGCCGAAGAACCAGTGCGGAGTGGCGGCGTCCCGCGGGTTGGGGCCGTTACGGAGGAACCAGCCGCTGAGCTCGGGCGGAATCGTGCCCGTGACCGGGAGGTCGTAGGCGGTCAGCTCCTCCTTCACCGGGGCGAAGTTGCCTGCCATATGAGGCGCGGGGGCACGGGATTCGGTGGCGGTGCTCGGGGGTGTGGTGGTCATGCCGCCATGCCTCCTTGGGTGGCAGTCCGCGCGCCGGAGTTCTCCATGAAGCGGGCACGGGCCCGCTCCGGGTAGGCGGCGGTGAAGCGGACGGGAAGGACGAATCCGGCGATCTGGATGACGATCGAGAAGATGACGTTCACCGCATAGGCGGAGACGACGGTCTGGGCGATCGCGGTGAGAGTGAAGGACACCGCCCACACGCTCGTGAGCACGACATTGATGCGGCGGAACAGCGGGGTGTGCCAGACCTCCGGCGGGGCCATCCGCCGCGCGATCGCCATCGTGAAGGGCCGCTGCACGGCGATCGACACCCAGGCGATGAGCGCCAGCCAGCCCATCGACAGGGCACTGCCGTACAGCTGGAGACCGCTGTCGGGACGGGAGAAGGCCAGCACGCCGAGGGCCGTGAAGTACACGATCGTGCCGTACTCCAGCAGGCGGTAGTCGAGGGAAAGACCGGCGGCTCGGTCGGCGACGAGCAGCGCGACGGATATCGCCAGGCCCGCGAGCGCGCCCCACTGCCAGCCGACGGAGGACACCCCCGCAAAGGCCAGCCACGGAATGAAGTTCCGCAGGTAGTTCATAATTCCCCCTCATCACTCGCGACCGCACGCACGCACGACCGCACGCCTCGACGCCGGGACGAGCGGCCGCATCCGCAGCACCCGCATCCGCATCACATTCCAACTTCGACATGTCGAACATAGAACCTCCACCTTTGACATGTCAACAGTGGAAGGTAAAGTGCTGACCATGAGCCTGAGACATGCCGTGCTGGGCCTGCTGGCCGAGGCTCCGGCGAGCGGATACGACCTGATGAAGCTGTTCAACGCCTCGCTGTCGAGCGTCTGGCCGGCCACACAGAGCCAGGTGTACGGCGAGCTCACCAAGCTCACGACCGCCGGTCTCGTCGAGGTCGCCGCCCACGGCCCCCGCGGCCGCAAGGAATACGCGATCACCGATGACGGCATGGCAGAGCTGCGCCACTGGCTCACCGAGGTCGAGCCCAGCGGCCCACAGCGCCATGCCGGCGTGCTGCGCGTCTTCTTCCTCGGCGTCGTCACACCACTCGAGGCACAGACCTATCTCCTGCATCAGGCCGAGCGCGCCGCGCGGACCCGCGCCACCCTCGAGCACATCGAAAAGACCGCCGAGTGGGACGAGGAGATGATTTCGGTCTACGGGCGGATCGCGCTGGAGTACGGCCTGCGGATGTCGGCGACCCAGGAGGAATGGGCCCGTTGGGCAGCTGACGAGGTGACCAGCGCGAAGGCGAGAAAGGCGAGTGAACTCGCGAGGGCGCAGCACAAGGAAGGCCGGCAGAGCCAAGAGGAGTGACGGGCCGGCCGGGCGCGGGTTGTCGATGCCCTCGGTTCACCCCACAGGTCCGCGGGGCGAGCGCCGCCGAGGCGGCGGCCCGGCACCTGCCGCGGCTCCCGGCCCGCAATTCAGGTGCCGTCGCACGCCTTGCGCGGCACTCTGGAGACATGAACAACCAGCGCTCCGTGCGCATCTCGAAGTATCTGGCGAAACATCTGCGCCATGAACCGGAGCGGATCGGCCTCACCCTCGACCCCCAGGGCTGGGTGCCCGTGGAAGAGCTCATGGCAGCGGCCGCGCGGCATGGATTCCGTTTCTCCCGGGCGGAGTTGGAGGCAGTCGTCGTCGGCAACGACAAGCAGCGATACGCCATCGAGGACGGCCGGATCCGCGCCCAGCAGGGCCACTCGGTACGTGTCGACCTCGATCTGCCGCCGGCCGTTCCGCCCGCCCAGCTCTTCCACGGCACGGTGGTCCACAGTGTGGCCGCCATCCGGGACGAGGGGCTGCGGCCGATGTCGCGGCACGCCGTCCATCTCTCGCCCGACCGTGAGACCGCGACCCGGGTGGGCGCGCGGCGCGGCAAGCCCGTGGTCCTCACCGTCGACGCGGCCGCCATGCACCGCGCCGGCCATGTCTTCCGGGTCAGCGGCAACGGGGTCTGGCTCACCGGCCATGTACCGGCACAGTTCCTGCAATTCCCGGGCTGAGCCACCGCCCCCGTAGGGCAGCGCCGAGACCAGCGTCTCCAGAGGCCGGGTCGGGCCGCAACCCCTCAGAGCCCCGGCGCCCCCCACACCGGGAACCACCGCGCCAGGTCCTGCTCGATCGTCAGATCGTCCCCGAGCATCGCCCGCACCTGGAGCTCGAGCGGGTTGTCGCGCTTCTCGCCGCCGCCCTCCTTCGGGGAGAAGGGGTAGAACGTGCCGCGCTTGTAGAGGTAGACCAGCGCCAGCGACCGCTGCCGCTCATCGCGGAAACCGGCCAGCGAACACAGCAGCTGTGGACCGAAACCCGCCTCCTCCAGGGACGTATTGACCGCGTGCAGGTCGTTGACCAGGCCCGCCACGTCCTCCGGCGGATGCCGTACGAGCAGCCACGTATAGCCGTACGCGTCCTGTGTGAACTCCACCGAACCGTCCAGGAGGGAGCGCGCCTCCTCCTGGATACGCGAGAACGTCGCGCCCTCCACGCTCGCGAAACACACCGACCCCAGGCCGGTGGGTTCAAATCCGGCCGCGGCCTGGAGAGTCACCGCTGCCGACGGCAGCGCGAACAGCTGATCGAGATCGGGACGTACCGGCTTGCTGCGGCCGAGAATGGCGTCCAGAAAACCCATGCGCGCTCCTTGCTCGATACGGCCGGCCCCAGCGCCACCGTCCCTCACGCCCGCCCCAGCTCCGCCGAGATCCTGCCCAGCTGGTCCAGCCGCTGTTCCAGCGTCGGGTGCGAGGACAGCAGGCGGCTGAAGCTCTCCTTGTTGAACGCCGGGGCGAAGTAGAAGGCGTTGAACGGCTGGGCCTTGCGCAGATCTTCGGTGGGAATCCTCGCGATCTGGCCGGTGACCTTGGTCAGCGCGGCGGCCAGCGCCGAGGGACGGCCGGTCAGCAGCGCGGCGGCCCGGTCGGCGGACAGCTCGCGGTAACGGGACAGCAGCCGGGTCAGCAGGAAGCTGATCGCGTAGACGGCCACGCTCACGGCGGTCACGATGAGCACGGCGATGGCCGCGTTCTGGTCCCGGTTGCTGCGGCCGACACCGCTCCACAGCGCGGCCCTGGTGATGATCCCGGCCAGTACGCCGAGGAACGAGGCGATGGTCATCACCGCGACATCGCGGTGCGCGACATGCGAGAGCTCGTGGGCCAGCACCCCCTCCAGCTCCTCCGGCTCCAGCCGCCTGAGCAGCCCGGTGGTGGCACACACCAGCGAGTTCTTCTGGCTACGGCCGGTGGCGAACGCGTTCGGCACGTCCGACTCGGCGATCGCGACTCGCGGCTTGGGCATATCGGCCAGCGCACACAGCCGGTCGACGGCGCCGTGCAGCTCGGGCGCCTGCTCCGGTGTGACCTCGCGCGCACCCATGCTGAACGCCGCGATCCGGTCGCTGAACCAGAACTGCGCCACGAACAGGGCGCCCGAGATCAGCAGCACCACCACCCAGGCGCCTTTGAGCAGCACCACCAGCACGCCGACGACCACGACGTACAGCAGGCCGATGAAGAACATCGTCGTGACCATGCGTGTGGTCAGCCCGCGGTCCGGGGCGAATCGGGTCTGTGCCATGGCTCCTCCGCAACGCCGCATTTCGCGCAGTGCGCCGACCTGCCGCACGCCGTCCTCGCACCGCGCGCGGCGGCCCGCACACTGCGCCGCTGTCCCGATTCTCCCTCTTCAGGGCTATATGTGGGGTAAAGCCCAGGCCAGGGCGCTGCCGGGCGCGTCGGGCGGCCGGGCACCCGCGCCACCGGAGGGGCCGAGCACGGACCGGCACGGACCGGCACCGCCCCGGCGTCCGTAGGGGACCGCCGGCCGTGCTCCGTCTACCGGGCGGCCAGCTGCGCCGGCCCCTCCGTGGCGATCCGCTCGAAGACCGTGACATCGGCCTCGAAGACCGAGTCGGCGATCGGCCAGTGCAGGACCAGCTCGTCGATGCCCAGCTCTGCGTGGCGTCCGGCGAAGTCGACAAAGGCGTCGACGGAGTCCAGCGGACTGTCCGGAGTGAAGCCGGTCAGCATGATCTTCTTCAGGTCGGCGAGGTCCCGGCCCTGATCGGCACAGGCCTTGCCCAGCCGCTCGAGCTGTCCGCGGATCGCCTCACGCGACTCGTCCGGCGTTCCGCCCCCGTTGGAGACCTTGGGATCGCCGGTCGTCACCCAGGCCTGGCCGTACCGGGCGGCCAGCTTCAGCCCGCGCGGCCCGGTGGCCGCCACCGCGAACGGCAGCCGCGGCCGCTGCACACAACCGGGGATGTTGCGGACCTCGTGCCCGGAGTAGTGGTCGCCGGCGTAGGAGACGACATCCTGGGTCAGCAGCCGGTCCAGCAGCCCGACGAACTCGGCGAAGCGGTCGGCCCGTTCCCGCGGCGCCCAGGGCTCCTGGCCGAGCGCGGTGGCGTCGAAGCCGTTGCCGCCGGCCCCGATGCCCAGGGTGATCCGGCCGTCGCTGATGTCGTCGAGTGAGATCAGTTCCTTGGCGAGGGTGACCGGATGCCGGAAGTTCGGCGAGGTGACAAGGGTGCCCAGTCGCATCCGGGAGGTCGCGGCGGCGGCCGCGGTCAGCGTCGGCAGGGCGCCGAACCAGGCCTGGTCCCGGAAGCTCCGCCACGAGAGGTGGTCATAGGTGTACGCGGCGTGGAAGCCCAGCTCCTCGGCGCGCTGCCACGCCTCCCGTCCGCCTTGGGACCAACGGCGGACAGGGAGTATCACGGTGCTCAGTCGCATACCCCCGAGCGTACGGCCGGCCGGGCGGTGCGGACGCTCCGCTGCCCTGCCGCGAGCGGCTCCGCCTGCCTGTCCGCACGCCCTCGGCCTGCCACCGCCGGCTCATGCCGCGCAACCCACCGCACGCCTGTGCACGGCGGTACGGGAAGATGGCCCCGTGACTGATGCCCCCGCCACGCCACCACGGGCGCCCGAAACGGCCGTTGCGCCCCGGCTGATCGCCACCGACCTGGACGGCACGCTGCTGCACGACGACAAGACGGTCTCCGACCGGACGATCGCCGCGCTTGCCGCCGCGGAGCAGGTCGGCATCGAGGTGTTCTTCGTCACCGGGCGTCCGGCCCGCTGGATGGGCGTGGTCAGCGACCATGTGCACGGTCACGGTCTGGCGATCTGCGCGAACGGCGCGGCCGTCGTCGATCTGCACCGCGGCGGCCGGATCGTCGAGGTCAGCCCCCTGGAGCGGACCGTCGCCCTGGCCGTCGTGGACGCGCTGCGCAGCGCCGCGCCCGGCACCTCGTTCGCGGTCGAGCGCACCGGCGGCATCCACTACGAGCCGCAGTACCCGCCCCTCCTCCTGGACCCGGCCGCGGCCGTCGCGCCGGCGGAGAAGCTGCTCGCCGACGACTTCGTCTCGACGCTGTGCCCGGAGGCGAACGAGCCGGACGCCACCCGCGGGCCGGACGGCCGGTCCGATGCCGCCCACAGCCCCACCGGTCCCGCAGGCCCCGCCTTCCCCGACCAGCCGGTGATCAAGCTGCTGGCACACCACCCCGATCTGGACCCCGACGCGTTCCTCCAGCTGGCCCGTACGGCGGCGGGCGGTCTCGCGTCCTTCACCCGGTCCAGCCCCACCGCCCTCCTGGAGATCAGCGGGCCCGGCGTCAGCAAGGCCGGCACCCTGGCCCGCTGCTGTGCGGAGCGCGGCATCTCCCCGGACGAGGTCGTCGCCTTCGGGGACATGCCGAACGACATAGAGATGCTGAGCTGGGCCGGCACCTCCTACGCCATGGCCAACGCGCACCCGGACGTGCTGGCCGCCACGACGAGCCGTACCTCATCCAACAACGACGACGGTGTCGCGGCCGTCATCGAGCGGATCCTGCATGACGGCGGCCCACGGGGCACCCGCTCACACTGAAGTCCACAACTCACACCGAAGCGGCCGGGGCTGCGGCAGCCGCCGGCCGCACGTCGGCGCCCGCCCTGCCCCTCACAGCGGTGCCTCCCACCTGACCATCGTCCCCGTGCCCTCCGCGCCCAGCCCCGTGCCGTCCGCGCCCAGCCCCGGGCCGTAGGAGCTGGAGCCGCCCAGTGACTCCGCGCGCTTGGCGAGGTTCTTGAGGCCGCTGCGGCGACCGCCGTCCGAGATGCCGATGCCGTCGTCGGCGACCGTCAGACGGACGCCGTCGGCACCGTCCGGAAGACGGATCGTGGCGTCGACGACGACCTCGATCCGGGAGGCCTGGGCGTGCCGGAAGGCGTTCGACAGCGCCTCACGCAGCGCCGCGATCAGGTTTTTGCCGGTCAGCTCGCCGACCCGGGAGTCGACCGGGCCGATGAAGCCGGCCGACGGCTGGAAGCCGAGCGGTACGGCGGCGGTGCCGATCTCGCGCAGGACCCTGGTCCGCAGCCCGGACGGCGCCTCGGCCGGGCCCTGCTGGAGGGCGAAGATCGCGGTCCTGATCTCCTGGATGGTGACGTCCAGCTCGTCCACCGCCTTGCCGACGCCCTGTGCCACCTCGGGCACGACGGATCTGCGCTGTGCGCTCTCCAGGATCATGCCCGTCGCGAACAGTCGTTGAATGACGAGATCGTGCAGGTCGCGGGCGATCCGGTCGCGGTCCTCGTAGACGGCGAGCCGCTCTCGGTCGCGCTGGGCGTCGGCCAGCACCAGCGCCAGCGCGGCCTGCGCCGCGAACTGGGTGGCCAGCGTCCGCTCGGCACCGGTGAACGGGCGGGCGCCCCGGGCCCGCGGGGTCGCCAGGGTGCCGAGCACCCGTCCGCCGCTTTTGAGCGGCAGCATCATGCTGGGGCCGAAACGGGCCGCGATGTCGGTGACCATCCGTGGATCGGTGGCCGAGTCGTGCACGAACACCGGCTCCCCGGCGAGGAGTTGTTCGACCACCGGGCTGTCGGGCGGAATCTGCGTCCCCATGATCCCGGCGGGGTCGTCCGCCGACACCGCGACGATCTCCAGACCGCCCTCCTCGTCGGGCAGCAGCACGATGCCGGCCGCCGAGTCCGCCAGCTTGCGGGCCTGCTCGGCGACCACCGCCAGTGCGTCGTCGACATCGCTGCCGGCGAGGAGTTCGGTGGTCACCGCCACGGAGCCGTCGATCCACCGCTCCCGCTGCCGGGTGGCCGCATGCCCCCTGGCGTTGCCGATCGCGATACCGGCCTCGGTGGCCAGCACCCGCACCATGTGCAGATCTTCCTCACTGAACTCCGCACCGCCACGCTTCTCCGTCAGATAGAGATTGCCGAAGATCTCGCCCTGGACGCGGATCGGCACCCCGAGGAACGTCCGCATCGGCGGGTGTCCGGCCGGGAACCCGGCCGACCGGGGGTCCTTCGTGAGGTCGCCCAGACGCAGTGGCTTGGGATCATGGATGAGCGCGCCGAGCAGGCCCTTGTGACCGTCGGGCAGCGCGCCGATCCGCTCGTGCGCTGCCCCGTTCACGCCGTACGTCACAAAGTCCGACAGCCCCTCGCGGGCATCGTCGATGATCCCGATCGCGGCATAGCGGGCGTCGGCGAGCTCGGCGGCGGTCTCCACGATCCGGTCCAGGGTGATGTGCAGATCAAGACCCGCGCCGACCGTACGCATCGCTTCCAGCAGCTGCGGCACCCGCGCGGTCAGCTCGGACGACAGGCCCTGGAGGCTGCGGGTCGCCTCGGTGGCGGCGTCCATGGGGTCGGGAGCCGCGCTCGCGCCCTCGCTCCCGGGGCCCCTGGGGTCCGGGGGTGGGGGTTCTGCCGTGGCTGCCATGCCTTGAGCCTAATAACGGCTGATTTCCGGGGAAAGTCCAGTTATGCGGGGGAGGCCAGTGCGGGGCCGGGGACCGGCCGCGCGCCGCTTGACGCCATCGGCCGCGCGCCGCGTCATGCCACCGGCTGCGCGTCGCCCTGTGCCACCACCTGCACCTCGCCGTACGCCGCGTCCACCGCCCGCTCGCGCTCCAGCATCCGCCGGAACGGCCCCTCGGCCGCGGCCAGCTCCGTGTAACTCCCGCGCTGCACGGCCCGCCCCTGGTCCAGGACCAGCACCTCGTCGACCGCATCGAGACCGGTGAGCCGGTGGGTGATCAGGACCGTCGTACGGCCCTCGGTCGCGGCCAGCAGATCGGCGGTGAGCGCATCGGCGGTGGCCAGATCGAGGTGCTCGGCGGGCTCGTCCAGGACGAGTACCGGGAACTCCGCGAGCAGCGCACGCGCCAGGGCCAGTCGCTGCCGCTGGCCGCCGGACAGCCGGGCGCCGTGCTCCCCGACCATGGTGTCCAGGCCGTCGGGCAGCCCGCGCACCCAGTCCGCGAGCCGTGCCCGGATGAGCGCGTCCCACAGGTCCTGGTCACCGTCGCCCGCGGCGTCCCGCCGGCCCCGGCGGGCGAGCTTGAGGTTCTCCCGCAGCGAGCTGTCGAAGAGGTGCGCGTCCTGCGCACACAGCCCCACCAGCCGCCGGACCGCGTCACCGTCCACCGCCTGGGCGTCCGTTCCGGCCAGCGTGTACGTCCCCGCCTCCCGGTCCAGGAAGCGCAGCAGCACCTGCGCCAGCGTCGTCTTGCCGGAGCCGGACGGGCCCACGACGGCGAGCCGGCGGCCGGCCGTCAGGGTGAAGCCGACGCCGTCCAGCGCCGGCCGGTCCTGTCCCGGGTGGCGCGCGGTCAGATCCCGTACGGCCAGCGGGAACGGCGCCTCGGGAGCGTCGGCCGGCGTGGCCGGCTCCTGCACCGGGACCGGGGCGTCCAGCACCTCGAAGACCCGCTCGGCGGCGTGCCGGGTGCGCCGCCGGTACTGCACGGCGAGCGGCAGCCCCGCCACCGCCTCGAACGCCGCGAGCGGGGTGAGCACGACGACGGCCAGCGCGACGCCCGTCAACCGGCCCGCGTGTACGGCCTGGACACCGGCCACCGCCGCCGCGGCGACCGTCAGCCCGCACAGCAGCGCCGACAGCCCGGCGCCGGTCCCGGCCACGGTGGCCGAGCGGGCGGCGATCCGGGTCAGGTCCCGGTCCGCGCGCCGTACCGCATCCGTACGGGCACGGAGGGCGCCGGCCACCGTCAACTCGGCTGTACCGGTGAGCACATCGACGACACGGGTGGCCAGTCGTCCGCGGGCGGGGGCCACTTGGCGCTCCGCCCGACGGGCCAGCGCACCGGAGAGCACCGGCACCCCCACACCCGCGAGCAGCAGCCCGACGGCGAGGATCGCGCCGGCCTCGGGCAGCAGCCAGCCGGTGAAACCGACCGCGCCGGCGCCGACCAGCACCGCCGCCCCTGCGGGCAGCAGCCAGCGGAGGAAGTAGTCCTGTCCCGCATCGACGTCGGCCACCAGCCGCGACAGCAGATCGCCCCGGCTGCGCTCCTTGAGCCCGGCCGGGGCCAGCCGCTCCAGCCGCCGGAAGACGGCGACGCGTACGTCGGCGAGCATCCGGAACACCGCGTCATGGGCGACCAGCCGCTCGGCGTACCGGAAGACCGCACGGCCGATACCGAACGCCCTGGTCGCGGTCACCGCCACCATCAGATAGAGCACCGGCGGCTGCTGTGCCGCCCGCGAGATCAGCCAGCCGGAGGTCGCCATCAGGCCCACCGCACTGCCCAGCGCGAGGCTTCCGAGCAGCAGCGCGACCGCGAACTGCGCTCGATGGGCACGGGCCGTCCGGCGCAGCCGGGTGAGCGCCGCACCGCGGGCGAGGTCGGGCTCGGTGCCGGACTCGGGGCCCGCGTCCCAGTCCTCGGCCTCGGCCGCGGCCTCGGTGGAGCCCCGGTCCGCAGCGGCCGGTTCCACGGCCGTCTTCGCAGGCGGAGCCGCCGCGGCCGCGCCCTCACGCGGTCCCGCACGCACCACATCCATCGGCTCCGCACCGGCCGCCGCCCCCGCCGGCTCCGGCAGCCGCACCACCCGGTCCGCCACCGCCAGCAGCGCCGGCCGGTGGACGACGAGCAGGACCGTACGGCCGATCGCGAGCCGGCGGACCGCGGCCACAACGGCCTCCTCGGTGGCGCCGTCCAGGTTCGCGGTGGGCTCGTCCAGGAGCAGGATCGGACGGTCGGCGAGGAAGGCGCGGGCGAGCGCGAGGCGCTGGCGCTGGCCCGCCGAGAGCCCGGCACCGGACTCGCCGAGCCGGGTCGCCATGCCGTCCGGGAGCGCGTCGATGAAGTCCAGCGCGCCCGCGTCGCCCAGGGCGGTGCGCACCGCGGCGTCGTCCGCGTCCGGCCGCGCCAGCCGTACGTTCTCGGCGATGGTGCCGGCGAACAGATGCGGGTGCTGCGGAACCCAGGCGATCCGCTGCCGCCAGCTCTCGGGGGAGAGCGAGGCGATGTCCCGGCCGTCGACGAGGGCCCGGCCGCCGTGCGGTTCGGTGAAGCCGAGCAGCACGCTCAGCAGCGTGGACTTGCCGGCACCGGAGGGGCCGACCAGCGCGACGGTCTCGCCGGGCCGGACCTCGAACGAGGTCGCCGGAAGTGAGTCGGCGGTGCGCCCGGGGTGGCGGACCACCAGATCCTCCACGGCCAGCGCGGTGCCTTCGGGCGCGGGTGCGGTACCGGGCGCAGGCAGCGGTGTCTCCAGTACCGCGAAGATCTCCTCCGCGGCCGAGAGTCCCTCGGCCGCGGCGTGGTACTGCGCACCGACCTGCCGCAGCGGCAGATATGCCTCGGGCGCCAGTACCAGCACCATCAGGCCGGTGTAGAGGTCGAGCTCACCGTGCACCAGCCGCATACCGATGCCGACCGCGACCAGCGCGACGGAGATGGTGGCGAGGAGTTCGAGCGCGAAGGAGGAGAGAAAGGCGATCCGCAGGGTGCGCAGTGTCGCCCGGCGGTAGGCGCCGGTGATGGCCCGGATGGAGGCGGCCTGGGCCTTGGCCCGGCCGAAGACCTTGAGGGTCGGCAGGCCCTCGACGACGTCGAGGAAGTGGCCGGACAGCCGGGCGAGCAGCCGCCACTGGCGGTCCATCCGCGCCTGGGTGGCCCAGCCGATCAGGATCATGAACAGGGGGATCAGCGGAAGGGTGAGGGCGATGGTGAGCGCGGAGATCCAGTCCCCGGTGACGATCCTGGTGAGCACCGCGAGGGGGACGACGACGGCCAGCCCCAGCTGCGGCAGATAGCGCGCGAAGTAGTCATCGAGCGCGTCGATGCCGCGGGTGGCGAGGGCGGTGAGTTCGCCGGTGCGCATCTCCAGGGTGCCCGCACCGTCGGGTGTGCCCGCGCCGGCTGTCTCCGGACCGTACGAACCCGGGGCCTGCGCCCCGCCGTCCGTGCGGCCGATCACCGCGCCGGGCCCCAGCTGCGCCGCCCGCTCGATCAGCCGCATCCGCAGCTCGGACTTGACCGCCGCGCCGGCCCGGTGCGCGGCCAGCTCGGTGAGCCAGGCGATCAGCCCCCGGCCGACGGAGATCGCGGCGAGCAGCGCCAGCGGTGTGGTCAGCGCGCCGAGATCGAGATCGTGCTGGAACGCCCCGACCACGATCTCGGCAATCAGCATCGCCTGGCCGATGACCAGGCCCGCTCCGGCAAGCCCGAGTACCACCACCGCGACGAGGAAGCCGCGGGTGGCGTGGGCGTAGCGGAGCAGACGCGGGTCGACCGGTTTCACGTGAAACATCCGTCCTGCTGAGGCCGCCCCCGGGGGGGGGCGGTGGCTCAGCTAGTGGGCATCGGCGATGTGCTGGGTACCGATCCGCTTGCGGAACACCCAGTACGTCCACCCTTGGTAGAGCATCACCAGCGGTGTGGCGAAACCGGCACACCACGTGATGATCTTCAGGGTGTAGGGGCTGGACGAGGCATTGCCGACCGTGAGGTTCCAGCTCTCGTTCAGCGTGGACGGCATGACGTTCGGGAAGAGCGTCAGGAACAGCATCGCGACGGCGGCCACGACGGTGATGCCGGAGAACGCGAACGCCCAGCCTTCGCGCCCGATCTTGTTGGCCCCGAGCGCCGCGGCCAGCGCGACCACCGCGACGATCATGGCGATCAGGCTGGTGCCGTCGCCCTTGTCGGCCTGGGTCCAGCCGAGGAATCCGACCGTCGGTACCGCAGTGAGCAATCCGAGGACGGTCGCCATCCTGCGCGCACGCTGCCGGATGTCGCCCGTCGTCTTCAGCGAGGCGAACACCGCGCCGTGGAAGGTGAACAGCGTCAGCGTGAGCAGCCCGCCCAGGATCGCGTAGGGGTTCAGCAGGTCGAGAACGCTCCCCACGTATTCCTTGTGGGCGTCGATCTTGACCCCGTGCACGATGTTGCCGAACAGCACGCCCCACAGCGCCGCGGGCAGCAGCGAGGTCCAGAAGATCGCGTTCTCCCAGTTCCGCTGCCAGCGCTCCTCGGTCCGCTTGTGGCGGTACTCGAAGGCGACCCCGCGCACGATCAGGCACACGAGGATCAGCAGCAGCGGCAGATAGAAACCGGAGAAGAGGGTGGCGTACCAGTCGGGGAAGGCGGCGAAGGTCGCACCGGCCGCGCTGATCAGCCAGACCTCGTTGCCGTCCCAGACCGGGCCGATGGTGTTGATCAGTACGCGCTTCTCCCGCCGGTCGCGGGCGAGGAGCTTGGTGTGGATGCCGATCCCGAAGTCGAACCCTTCGAGGAAGAAGTACCCGGTCCAGAGGACGGCGATAAGGACGAACCAGACGTCGTGGAGTTGCACAGTCGCCTCCTAGTACGAGAAGGCCATCGGCCGGTCGGCGTCCGTGCTGTCGCCGCCGATCTTGGTGGGCGGGTTGAGGTCGGAGTCGGTGAGCTCCTGCGGGCCGGCCTTGATGTACTTCACCAGCAGCTTGACCTCGACCACAGCGAGGATCGCGTAGAGCGCGGTGAAGACGATCATCGAGGTGAGCACCTCGCCCTGCGAGACGCCCGGGGACACCGCGGCCGAGGTGCGCAGCACGCCGTAGACGGCCCAGGGCTGGCGGCCCATCTCGGTGAAGATCCAGCCCCACGAGTTCGCGATGAGCGGGAAGCCGAGAGTGACAAAGGCGAGCGACCAGTACCACTTGCTCAGACGGGCACCGAGCACCTTGTTCTTGGTGAGCGCGAGGAGCGGTGGCTCCTCGTCCCCCGTACGCAGCCCCGGCGCCAGCCAGAACTTCTTACGGGTGAGCCAGAGCCCGGCGAGCCCGATGGCGAAGGACGACATACCGAAGCCGATCATCCAGCGGAAGCCCCAGTAGGCGACCGGGATGTTGGGCCGGTAGTCGCCGGGACCGTACTGCTGCTGCTCGGACTTGTTGACGTCGTTAATGCCGGGGACCGGCGAGGTGAAGTCGTTGTGCGCGAGGAAGGAGAGCAGGCCGGGTATCTCGATGGCGACCGTGTTGTGGCCCTTGTCGACATCGCCGTAGGCGAAGACCGAGAACGGCGCCGGCTCTTCCTTGTCCCACAGCGCCTCGGCGGCGGCCATCTTCATCGGCTGCTGCTTGAACATGACCTTGCCGAGCGAGTCACCGCTGACCGCGGTGAGGATGCCCGAGATGACCAGCGTGATCAGCCCGAGCCGCAGCGACGTCCGCATGACCTTGATGTGCTTCTTGCGCATCAGATGGAAGGCGGCGATACCGACCATGAACGCGGCACCGGTCAGGAAGGCCGCGGTCAGCGTGTGGAAGACGACCACCAGGGTGGTGTCCTGGGTCAGCACCTTCCAGAAGTCGGTCAGCTCGGCACGGCCGTTCGCGGCGTTGTACTTGTAGCCGACCGGGTGCTGCATCCAGGAGTTCGCCGCGAGGATGAAGTACGCCGACAGGATCGTGCCGATCGAGACCATCCACATGCAGAAGCAGTGGATCTTCTTCGGCAGCTTGTCCCAGCCGAAGATCCACAGGCCGATGAAGGTGGACTCGAAGAAGAACGCGATGAGCGCCTCGAAGGCCAGCGGGGCACCGAAGACGTCACCGACGAACCGCGAGTAGGCGGACCAGTTCATACCGAACTGGAACTCCTGGACGATGCCGGTGACGACACCCATCGCGATATTGATCAGAAACAGCTTGCCCCAGAACTTGGTGGCCTTGAGGTACTTCTGCTTCCCCGTGCGTACCCATGCGGTCTCGAGTCCGGCCACCAGAGCGGCGAGGGAGATCGTCAGGGGGACGAACAGGAAGTGGTAGACGGTGGTGATGCCGAATTGCCATCGCGCCAGAGTCTCTGGCGCCAACGCCAGTTCCATGCCGTGCTCCTTACGTCGCCGTTGCACTACGGCAACGCCCCATTTGCGCCACATAAAGGGGCCCATACAGGACGCGCTTGTGAACGCGTTCACATTCACAAGCAATTATCTCCTACGGCTCCCAGCCATTTATGCCGGGGGGTACGTGACTGCGGTCACGCCGGAATCCAGGGCACCGGAACGCCCTTCACCTGCCACATCCCGGGCCGCATCGGCGGTGTCCCGCGCACCCGGGCCATCGTCCTCAGCGGCGCAAACCCGCGCCTCGCACAAGAGGCCGCAGGTCACGGGACCTACGACCTCTTGCCATGTCGTACGACGGCCGGTGCCACGACGCCGTTGCCACGTCCGACGACGGGCTTACAGCGCCTTGCGGAACTCCTCCGCGGCCTGGAGGAACAGGTCCATCGCCGGGCTCTCCCCGATCGTCACCCGCACCCCCTCGCCGGCGAACGGCCGCACGACCACACCGGCCCGCTCACAGGCCGCCGCGAAGTCGGCCGTCCGGTCCCCCAGCCGCAGCCAGACGAAGTTCGCCTGCGACTCGGGAACGGTCCAGCCCTGCCCGAGCAGCCCGTCCACCACCCGCGCCCGCTCGGTCACCAGCGCATCGACGCGCTCCAGCAGCGCCTTCTCGCTGCGCAGCGACGCCACCGCCGCCTCCTGCGCCAGCTGGCTCACGCCGAACGGCACCGCCGTCTTGCGCAGCGCGGCGGCCACCGGCTCATGCGCCACCGCAAAGCCGACCCGCAGCCCCGCCAGGCCGTACGCCTTGGAGAAGGTGCGCAGCACACACACATTGGGACGGTCGCGGTAGAGATCGATGCCGTCCGGCACCGCGGGATCGCGCACGAACTCGCAGTACGCCTCGTCCAGCACCACCAGCACATCGCTCGGCACCCGGTCCAGGAAGGACTCCAGCTCCGCACGGCGCACGACGGTGCCGGTGGGGTTGTTGGGGTTGCAGACGAAGATCAACCGGGTCCGGTCGGTGATCGCGGCGAGCATCGCGTCCAGGTCGTGGACCTCATCGGAGGTCAGCGGGACCTGCACGGACGTGGCGCCGGAGACCTGGGTGACGATCGGGTACGCCTCGAACGATCGCCAGGCGTAGATCACTTCATCGCCGGGCCCGGCCGTCGACTGGACCAGCTGCTGGGCCACCCCCACCGATCCAGTACCGGTCGCCAGATGCTCCAGGGGCACCGAGAACCGCTCGGACAGCTCCGCCATCAGGCCCGTGCACGCCATGTCCGGGTAGCGGTTGAAGGCGCCGGCGGCGGTCACCGCGCTCTCCAGGACGCCCGGCAGCGGCGGATAGGGGTTCTCGTTGGAGGACAGCTTGTACGTGACGGGGCCGCCGGTCGCCGCCGGCCGTCCCGGCTTGTAGGTCGGAATGCCGTCCAGCGCAGCACGCAGCTTCGGGGTCTTCTCGCTCACCGCAGGTCCTCCTCGACCGTCCTGCCCTTCTCCAATACTGCACACCTTATGAGGATTGACCCGTTCGGCGGCAGCCCCGGCCCGCCCCGAGTCCGGCACGGGGCTCCCGCACGCACCCCTGACCGCCGCCCGGGAAGCCCCGCGCAGAGCCCCGAGGGGGCGCCGTCCAGTCCGGCGCGCGCCGGTGGCCTACGCCGTGGCGCGCATCCCCCGTCAAGGTGACTTGAGACCGATACGAGACCCGAGCCGATCGACAGGCGAAGGCGCCATACCTCCCCCGGAATGATCACTTATCACGCCAACTTCCTTGGTTTTTCCGGGAATTGCTCCGTGATCGCCATGCAGAAACGTACCTCTTCACCACCGTCGACCAAGCCCCGCGAATGGCCCTAATGAGCCCTACTATCGGCTCGCCATGACAGCAGCAGGGAAGCACCAGGTGAGCCGGTCGACCGGTCGCCGGCTGGGGCGGGCGGGCATCCGGGACGTGGCCGCCGCAGCCGGTGTGTCGATCACGACTGTCTCCGACGCGCTCAACGGCAAGGGCCGGCTTCCGGATGCCACCCGTAGCCATGTCCGCGAGGTGGCCGACCGGCTGGGCTACCGCCCGTCCGCAGCCGCCCGCACCCTCCGTACCGGCAAGTCAGGACTTCTGGGCCTGACCGTGACCACGTACGGGGACGAACCTTTCACCTTCACCGAATTCGCGTACTTCGCCGAGATGGCCAGAGCCGCCACCTCAGCGGCCCTGGCCCGCGGCTATGCGCTGGTCATCCTCCCCGCGACCTCGCGCCACGACGTGTGGTCCAACGTCGCCCTGGACGGCACCGTCGTCATCGACCCCGCCGACGGCGACCCCGTCGTCACCGAACTCGTCCGGCACGGCATCCCCGTCGTCTCGGACGGCCGCCCCGGCGGCGCACTGCCCGTCACCGGCTGGGTCGACAACGATCACGAGGCGGCCGTCCTCGGCCTGCTCGACCATCTCGCCGACGCCGGCGCCCGCCGCATCGGACTGCTCACGGGCAACACCACCGACACCTACACCCGGCTGTCGACCACCGCCTATCTGCGCTGGTGCGAGCGGGTCGGCCAGGACCCGGTGTACGAGGCCTACCCGGCACACGACCCGTGCGCGGGAGCCGTCGCCGCCGACCGGCTGCTGGCCCGCCCGGACCGCCCGGACGCCGTCTACGGGCTCTTCGACCCCAACGGCACGGACCTGCTCGCCGCCGCCCGGCGGTACGGCCTGCGAGTGCCGGAGGACCTGCTGCTGGTCTGCTGTAGCGAGTCCACCCTCTACGCCGCCACCGAGCCGCCCGTCACCACCCTGTCCCTCAAGCCGCGCCGCATCGGCACCGCCGTCGTACAGATCCTCATCGACGCCATCGAGGGGCTCGACAACGGCCGGCCCGTCGAACAGGTCATACCGACGGATCTGATCGTCCGGGCCTCGTCCCAGCGACGTTCCCCGAGAACGACCGTCAGCCCGCCACGAGGACCCACCGGCGACTGAGTGTGCTCCCTCATACGAGCGACCGGGCGATCTCTTCTTCGAGGAAAAAACAGGGTGATCCCGGGATAAATCAGCCGTGAACGCCGGGCTCCGGTGGATTGACCACCCCCGGGTGCGTCACAACCCGCGATCGGCATTCCTATGATGGGCGCACGACACCGCGGACCGCCGTCGACCAGGCAAAGGTCCGAGAGGTGCACGGCGGCGCGACGGTGGAGGGGTCGATGACTCAGGGGGCCAGTCAGGGACCCATGGTGTGGACCATGGCGGGAAACGCTCCGGCGTCTGTTCCGCCGCCCGGAGTGCCCTCCGGCGCGTCCGCCGGGTCCCCCGTGCCGCCGGTCGGCCCGCCGCTCCATCTGCCCGCCGGCGCCCCGCCCGCGCCTCCTGCCGCACCTCCGGCGGCGCCCCCCGTGGTGCCGCCCGCGGCCCCGCCGGCCGAGCTGCCCGAGGAGTACACCCCGACCGCGCGCGACCTTCCGGTCATCGAGCCCGGCCGCACGGACACTCTCATCGACAGCCCCGCCGTCGTCCCGGTGCCCGAGCCGGCCCAGGAGCCCGACGCGCCCGAGGGCATGGGCCCGCTGTATGTCGTCGGCGATGTGCACGGCTACTACGACGAGCTGCGCGAGGCGCTGGCCGTCGAGGGCCTGATCGACGCCGACGGCAACTGGGCGGCCGGCAACGCGCGGCTCTGGTTCCTCGGCGACTTCACCGACCGCGGCCCCGACGGCATCGGGGTCATCGACCTCGTCATGCAGCTCTCGGCGGAGGCCGCGGCGGCCGGCGGCTACTGCAAGGCCCTGATGGGCAACCACGAACTCCTGCTGCTGGGCGCCAAGCGGTTCGGTGACACCCCCGTACAGTCCGGCGCCGGCACCGCCTCCTTCCAGGCCGCCTGGCTCCTCAACGGCGGCCAGAAGACCGATATGGACCGCCTGGAGGACCACCACCTCCAGTGGATGGCCCGGCTGGACGCCGTGATGGAGGAGGACGGGCATCTGCTCGTGCACTCCGACACCACCGCCTACCTCGAATACGGCGACTCCATCGAGGCCGTCAACGACACCGTCCACGACGTCCTCACCCGCAGCGAGGCGGACGAAGTCTGGGATCTGTTCCGCAAGTTCACCAAGCGCTTCGCCTTCCGCGACGAGGCCGGCTCGGACGCCGTCCGCGAACTCCTCGACGCCTACGGCGGCGACCGTGTCGTACACGGCCACAGCCCGATTCCCTATCTGCTGGGCGAGGTCGGGACGGAGGACAGCGAGAGCGAAGGCGTCGCGGTCGACGGTCCGCATGTCTACGCGGACGGCCTGGCCATCGCCATGGACGGCGGCATCACGATGGCCGGAAAGCTTTTGGTTGTTCAACTTCCGCTGGCGAGCTGAGCGTTATGGTGACCGGCGTGCGGCAGGCTGCGCAGTGGGCGGTCGGCACGCCGTCGGGGGAGGCACGGGCGCAATCCGGTCGTGGCATTACTCAAATTCCGTAAACTCTCTGTCACCCCGCGCCGGAGTCGCTCTACCATCGGACTATCCGTAGCAGGCTCTCCTCCGTTTCCGCCCACTGCCCGGCCAACGCCGGCCGTACGGCCCTACGGAGCATCGGGGGATCCACATGAACAGCGCTCCGCACCTGCTGAACGAGGACCGCGCGGAATTTGCGCGGCTCCTTGATGAGGCGCTGCGTACCGCCGCATACCACCCGGACGACTTCACCACCACCGCGGAAAATCACCTCAATACCGAGCAGTTGCGCACGATGGCGCTCAGCGCGACCACCGCCATCGCCGCATGCGCCACGGCCGAATACCAACGCTATGTACAGCTCCGCGCCGAGGTACGCGCTCCGGCGCCCGCACCCTCCCGCCCCGAAGCGGACAAGGCGGAGCAGAACGGGGCGGCGGACGGTAGCCCAGGACCGGCCACCGAGAGCGTCCTGAGCGAGGCCGAAACCACCGGCGCCGGACTCACCGCCATGGTCGCCGTCCTCGCCCCCGTCCTGGCCGGCATCGCCGCGGTCCTCTTCCTCCTCATCGGTTATGTGCTGCGCGCCATCAGTTCCGACAAGTCCCTGGCGGAGCCGCTGATCAGCGTCGGCTGGATCTTTGCTGCGCTGACCGCCGCAGGCACCCTCGTCGCGATGGCCGGCCTCCTCGTCACGGCCCTGCGCAACGGCTCGTCCGCACAGGCCGCCAGAGCCGATGAACTGAGGGAGGCGCTGGACCGCGCCCGTGAGGCATGGCGCCGCGCCCTCCTGGAGCGCGGCCTGCTGCCGTTTCTCCGTGAGGCCCTCACCGACCCCACAGCCGCCCCGGACGACGACCCGGCCCGCTATGTCCCGCGCCGCACCCCGTCGCCCGAGAGCCGCATTCCCACTCTCGGCTACACCCGCCCCGAGTTCACCAGCCCCGACAGCGGCTCGTCGGGGTCCCGCCCGCGCTACTCCAGCCCGGACTTCACCAGCCCGGATTACGGGGGGCCTGACCACCGGTCGGACTAGGGCCTGTCCAGCGGATCAGGGCCGGATAGGCCCTAGATGAATGAGTCCGATGTTCTCAGTGGTCGAAGGCGATCAGGGATCGTTTGATCTTGGCGCCGGTGGTCCAGTTGTGCCAGACACCTGCTGCGAGGGCGAGGAGTCGTTGGCCGGTGCGGGCGAACACTCCGGGCAGGGTTCTGCCGCCGTGATGTTCCAGGCTGAGCTGGCCTTTGAGCGTGTCGAACACGGCCTCGATCCACTGACGGACACGGGCGAGACGGCCGTGCCGGACGGGCTCGCCCTTCCGGTCCGGCCGCACCAGATGGACGCCCAGTCGCTCGGTCAGGAACGCCTCGAACTCCCGCCCGGCGAAGCCCTTGTCCGCGAGGATCACCTGACCGGAGCGGACAAGGCGGTGGTCGCGTGCCAGCAGTGCGGTCATCACCTCCCGTTCGCCGAGCTTGGGGTTCGCCAGGCACCACGACACCGGCATGCCTTCGGCGGTGGTCAGCAGGTAGAGCCGGAATCCCCAGAAGAAGCGGGAGTGGCTGCGGCAGTAGCCGTAGCCGGCGTGCCCGGCCAGTTCGGAGCGTTTGACGGTCTCGCGGGAGGCCGCGCAGGGCAGCGGTGTGGAGTCGATCAGCCGCAGGTCGTCGGTCCAGGTCGGGACCTGCCGGGCCAGGGCCTCGATCACGTCGCTGATCAGCGGTCCGGCGGCGTTGAGCCGCTTGTTGTAGGCGGACTGCTGAGGCAGGTAGCGAAAGAGGTGCCCCAGCCGGGCGTGGGCGAAGCGGATCCAGTGCCGGGCCGAGGGAAAGCCCAGCAGGACCTGGGCGACCGCGAGGCACAGCAGTTCGGCGTCTGTCAGTTTCGGGGGTCGCCCGATCCGGCGACGTGGCGCCACGTGGTCGTCGATGAACACGTACAGTGCCGCCAGAAGGGCGTCCAGGTTTGTCGTCACACACAAGCCAACGGGCGCCCTTCGCCATGGTCGCGGCCAGCACA